>CALDSM010000251.1 GCA_937923585.1 uncultured bacterium | reverse complement strand
TACGAGATCTGATCGTGACTGGAGTTCAGACGTGTGCTCTTCCGATCTCGACGCTTCCATGGCACACGGGGAAGGTTCCGGCAACCGCGCATTGTTGACCCACAACATTGGCGAAAGACTTGGCCGACGGACGCGCGCAGGGCGCAAATTGACGGAAGCAGCGAGCATGGGCATGAACGACGTTATCACCATTGACTGTCTTTACGAGCGGCCGCGGCATGCGGCCTCTTACCTGATTATAGAGAAGGGCGAAGCCGCATTCGTGGAAACGAACACGGTGCATGCGGTGCCAATCCTGCTGGACGCGCTGAAGCAGAACGGGTTGACGCCCGAACAGGTGCGCCATGTCATCGTCACGCATATCCATTTCGATCATGCCGGCGGAGCCTCCGTTCTTTTGGACCATTGCCCCAACGCGGACGTCATTTGCCATCCGCGCGCGCAGCGGCACCTGGCGAACCCCGCGCGTCTGATCGAAAGCGCGACGCGGGTGTATGGGGCGGCGGAATTTGAGCGGCTGTACATGCCGATGCACGCCATTGCGGAGCGCCGCGTGCGCAGCGTGGACGACGGCGAGCGGATGACGTTTGGCGGACGCACGTTCACCTTTGCGCACACCCGCGGCCACGCCAACCACCACATGGTCATCCATGATTCCGGGAGCGGCGGCGTTTTCACGGGCGACGCCTTTGGCGTGGAGTATGACGGGGAACGGCGGAGCAAGAGACCGTACCTGCTGTGTTCGTCCGCGCCGACCGACTTCGACCCCGGCGAGGCGCTGGCGAGTGTGGACAAGATTCTTGCGCTTAATCCGGCACGGCTTTACCTGACGCACTACGGCGAGCTGGCTGACGTGGGGGCGGCCGCGGCGGTGCTCAAGGAGTCCATCACACGCCTGGCCGCGATTGCAGCGTCGGCGGCCGGTCTGGCCCTGCAAGGCAAAGCGCTTCAGGCATACTGCGCCGGGGGCGTGTTCAAGTCAGCGGAGGAACTGGCCGGGGAATGCGGCTACTCCCTCACCGAAGCCGACCGGGCCGCGCTCGAATGGTACACCGGCATAAACGCGCAGGGTCTTGCCCTGTACGCGGAAAAGCGCGCGGCCGGGAGCGCGCGTTAGCCGGAAGTCACGACGGCAGTTCGAAACACGCGGCTTCCGTGGCGTTTCTTACAAACAGCCTGCCGTGCGCGACCGTCGGATGGTTCCACGTTTTGCCGCTGACGGCCTTGAACCGGGCTGTCTCGCTGAAGCCTTCCGGCGTTGCCGGGACCAGCGCCACGTCGCCCGCGTCGTCCAGAATGAGCAGCATTTCCATGTCGGCGAGGAACAGAAGCTGCCCGCCGTAGCGTTTGCCCGCCCAGCGGCGCTCCCCGGTTGCGATGTCCAGGCAGGCGATGCGCTCGCCGTCAAACCCGTAGTAGAAGCCTTTGTGCAGGACGCCGTCGTTAAAGTAGGGCCGGAACTTCTTGCTGGTCCACTCCTCTTTCGCGTTCCATGCATCGCCATTCTTTTCGATGCGCAGCATGCGCGCGCTCATCATGCCCGTGGTGCCCACCATGACCCGGTCGTCCACCACCAGCGGCTGGACGCAGCGCGGATTGACCTCGGCCTTCCAGGGATAGTCAATCAGCAACGCGCCGGTTTCGGGCGCAAAGGACTGCAAACCGTAATCACAGACCATGAGCACCTGCGGCACGCCCGCGATGGCGGCAAGTTGCGGCGAGGCGTACACGGCGGTGCCGTGCCCCGCGTGCCAGACCGGATTGCCCGTGGCGCGATCATAGGCCACGGCGCTCCTGCCCTCGCGCCCGCCGCAGAACTGAATGATGAGCCCGCCCAGCACCAGGGGCGAATTGGAGAAACCGTAGCCG
This sequence comes from uncultured bacterium, assembly GCA_937923585.1. Classification (GTDB taxonomy): domain Bacteria; phylum Hydrogenedentota; class Hydrogenedentia; order Hydrogenedentales; family CAITNO01; genus CAITNO01. Next base: position 5,881 of record CALDSM010000251.1, on the reverse strand, counting down.
GGCACGCGCGCTTCGGCGTCCTTGGTCAGGTCGCGCTTCCAGACCGTGGTGCCTGTGGCCGCGTCGAGACATTGCAGCACGCCCGTCGCGCCCTGCGTGTAGAGTCTTCCCTCGCAAAAGGTGGGTGTGGCCCGCGGACCCAGGCCCATGTCGTCCTGGAACTGGGCGGGGACGCGGTTCACCCACACGTCTGCACCCGTCGCGGCCGCGTAGCAGGTCACCATTTCCTCGGCGCCGCGCTGTTCCTGCGTGAACACGTAGTCGCCCACGGCGGTGAACGATGACCAGCCCGAGCCAATCTTCCTGCGCCAAAGCTCGCGCGGCGGTGTGCTCCAGTCGGTGGAGAAGCGGACACCGGTGAGGACGCCGTCCCGCAAAGGCCCGCGGAATCCGGGCCAGTCGCCCGGTCCGGGCTGCGCGGGCAGCACAGCCGTACCGTTGGCCTTTGCGACAGGCACCGCCGCGGAGATCTCCGCCTCGGTGGGGCTCCACCGCCACGATACCACCGGGGCCAGACCGCCGCCGACCTCGTCGGTTCGGAGACAGAGGAAGACCGCGGCACAGCCGATGACATACACCAGCGCCGCCCATCGCGCCACCGGCCAGCGCAGGCGGCACGTTGTCGCGAGGACGAGCACGGCGCCGGTGGTCATGGCGGGCACGGCATAGGCCAGCAGCATGGCCCCCCGCGAGTACTTGACGCAGAAGACCGCGGCAACGACCAGCAGCAGGCCAACGATGCGGTCAAGCACGGGCGCGCGGCTTGCGGCCAGCCACCAGACTGCCAGCAGCGCGGCGGCGGCGAGCGGCACGACGGCGAGTCCCACGGCGCTGTGAATGTTCGTGGAGCCGAAGAAGAGCACCGCCCGGGAGGCGACGAGTTGCACGAGCAGTATGGCCAGCGCCGGCCAGATGCGCAGCCGGACGGCGGGTTTTTCGCCTGTGGCGTCTCTTTGGACCGTATTGGGCATAATGAAATCCTTGGTTGCCGGTATGGGCGTGAATTATGAAGGGGCGGGTGCCCGAAAACAACCGCCGGGTCACCGGTGAAAGGCCATGCACTGCCCCCGGCGGGTGCCGCCGAGTGTCCATTTTCCAGAAAATGGACACGCACGAGCCTCCATTATGCGCGACATATAGTCTGTGGAGTGATGCGAATAAAAATAGTTGTTGACAAATTCATCCGTTGGTGATAAATAAGAACAGAAGTATGCAGTAGGGCAGTGCGTAGAAGAAGCGTGGGAGTCTCTCGATCAACGGGGCAGTATCATCCAGTCGGGGGAACCACTGACGACAGTTTGAAAGGTTGCAGTAGTAGCAAGGGGGCAGGTCTCCGTCTCCCGCAAATCCGGGGGTTGCCTTCGTTCGTAGCAGGAAGCACAACAGGGACAACCATGTCCGGCCACGCAACGAAAGGAGACAGGAAACCATGAGCAATCGGAAATGGCAAGTTGTCATACTTGCGGTCGTCTTGGCTGCGTTTTTAAACGGATGCGCAATGCTTCGGAATTTTCCCAGGGCGATAGATTCAGGAGAGCCCATGCCCAAATGGGAAAAGGCGCTTCTCAAACAGTATACGGCCATGGCTCCCAGTCCACCGGCCTCGAACACGCCGCGCCAGTTGAGGTTTCTCCATGATTATGAGCACAAGTACCCGCAGTTGCACGGGCTGCCGCCTGACACGGATGGACAATCCGCAAAGGCGCACGGAGTGATCAAGGAGGGGCAGGGTGAACCGGAAGCCATTGACTATGCAAAGTACATCTGCGACCGGAAGGTCTGCGCGCTGCAAATGCGGAAGAAGTCCATCGAAGTGGAGAACGACGAAAGGGAGCTTGCGGCTTTGGAGGCCCTCGTGAAACTCAGGGAGGCAGAAAGGATCGTGAGTGCGGCGAGCGGCGCAGAGCAGGCAGCGGACTCCCCGGGCGACGGGGTGAATCCGGCACCGGACGCCAACAATGACAAACCGGGGAAAGCGGCCGATACGTCCGCCGACTACGAGCGGGAGATATCCGAGCTTTACAAGAGAATCCAGGCAAAGCGTGCCATCGTCAATGCATCAAGGTGTGCCGCCCTCGATTTTGACATAAACAGGCTGTGGGCGCTCAAGACCAAAACTGACCTGGACACGGAACTCGGGGCTCTCACGATCTTTGAACTGGCCAAACAGGACCGAAACCGCATTATCGGCGATCTCATGGTGCTCGCGCGGCGCGTCCATGACATGAAGGACCGAACGCTCTACTACTCGCGTGCAACCATCAACAGCCTGTTTGATTTCAGCCAAATCATCGCGACCAGCGTGGCCGGCGTTGCCGGGTCAGAGAACACTGCGCGCGCATTGGCGGTGGCGGCAACGGGTTCGGCCGCGGCGCAGGAATCGTTTGACACGCGCTTCTTCTATCAGCACGCGACGGCGGCGGTGATTGCCATCATGAACAAGCAGCGCCATGAGGCGGAAGAGGTGCTGGTGGCGAACATGAGAAAGGACGTGCTGGATTACCCGTTAAGGGTGGCCCTGGCCGATTACGCGAGATTCCTCCTGGCCGGCGGCCTTCCGGAGGCCCTCTCGGAACTGGGCACAGACGCCAAGGTCAAGGAGCTGCAGGAACTCAGGAAGCTCAACGAGCTCAAGAAGATGAGCGAGGCCCACCTGGAGGAGCTGCAGAAGCAGGAGGCTGAACGGGCCACCGCGGAGGCGGCAAAGAAGGCAAAACAGGACGAATACCTGGCGCTGGTCGAACAGGCACTGGCTGCGGTTCCCGGCATGGTTCCGGTTCTGCCCGTGCCGTGATCATGTGCCATGCGGTTCATTACGGGCACAAAAGAGAAACGCATTCTATCCGGCGGGACCGGAGTTGAACATTCGAGGAACGCGATATGAAGGCACCGACTTTGACCCAGATCACGAAGGCCATGGAGACCGCCAAATACAGGGTGTATGACGGCGTGGACCGCGATGGTGTGCAGAAGAACTACGACCTGAACCTCTTCGGCGTGCGCACGGCAAACCGCGTGGCCGACGCGTTTGACGACTGGGTCGGCGTGTTCTGGCAGAACTGGGACACGGGCGTGGAGGAGTTCCACGTGTGGCAGGCGACCACTGATCCCGGACTGGCAGTGCTGCAGAATTTCAAGAAGTACAACCCGCAGGGTGCGGCCGTGCTGGTGCCGGGCCAGTATCCCGCCAGCCACCGCATCGGCCTGCACCAGGGGGAATACACGGCGCTCGTCCAGCATTCGACCCTGAAGGTCTACCGCGATGGAAACAAGGACAAGATGGTGGACATGCTTCCGCAGACCATAACGGCCGGGGATTTCGGCATCAACATTCACCGGGTTAAGAACTATGCCCCGGCCCGCAAGGTTGGTATCGCCAGCGCAGGCTGCCAGGTCATCCTGAATCCGGAGGATTTCAACGTGCTGATGGAAATCTGCACGCTGTCCGACGCCCAATGGGGACCCATATTCACCTACACGCTGCTGACAGAGGCGCAACTGACTTAGGCCATAATCAACCGACCAGGGAGTCCATGCAATGGCAAAGAAGATCAACAAGGCGGGAATGGATCTGGTGAAGCACTTCGAGGGGTTCTACGCCAATGCGTACACGTGCCCGGCGGGTGTCTGGACCATCGGGTACGGCCACACGAAGGGCGTGAAGAAGGGTGACACGGTGACGCTCGACCAGGCCGAGCAACTGCTTGAAGAGGACCTCGCGGGCGCGGGCACGGCGGTGGAAAGACTGGTGAAGGTGCCGCTTAAAGACAACCAGTACGCGGCGCTGGTCAGTTTCGTGTTCAACCTTGGCGCCGGGAGTCTGGGCAGCAGCACGCTGCTGAAGAAGCTCAACGCGGGCAACTACGACGACGTGCCCGCGGAAATGGCCAAATGGGTGAAGGCCACCGACCCCAAGACGAAAGAGAAGCGGACGCTGGCCGGGCTGGTGCGCCGCCGCGCGGCCGAGGGTGAACTGTGGCTGTCTGCCGACAAGAGCAAGTTCGTCAACACCAGCGGCATGCCGCAGGCGGTGACGAAATGACCATTAGGACGTGTTGCGGACGCATGCTGCGCCGTGCGTAATACAAGGAGGACATGGGCATGACAAACGGACATTCGGAAAACGGAGGCTGTAAGTTCAGCGTGCGCGACTCGCTGGCGCTGTTACTCACGGTATTCGGTATCGTTGTGCTTTTCGTGCTTGCACTTCGTGCCGGCTGCTGCGGCACGGATGCCAGCAGGGGACCGGGGTTTGCCCTGGTTACGGTGCTTCCGGTAATCGGCACCTGGGTGGGCACGGTGCTGGCGTTCTACTTCTCCAAGGAGAATTTTGAATCCGCTAGCAAGAGTGTTATTGCGTCCGCCAAGGAGGCCGCCGGCAATTCACGGTTGGCATCCGTAACCGTCACGGCAGCCATGATTCCGCGCGATGTGCTGACCGCGAAATCCGTTGCGGATGAAAAGGCTGCGGCGGCATTGCCGCTCACGGTTCTTCTCACCTCTCTGGGCGACAAGAACCGTATTCCCATCGTTGACGTGAAGGACGTGCCGCTGTACATGATTCACCGCAGCGCGATTGAGGGCGGCATTGCAAAGGCTTTCACAAGTCGCACGGGCAGAGCAGCCGCCGTCGATCCGGCGAAACTGACACTTGCCGACCTGTGGGGACATGACGAATCCAAATACCGTAATGCGTTTGGGGTCGTGTCAGCCAAGGCGACCATGGCGGACGCGAAGCAGGAAATGGACAAGGTGGCGTTTCGCCAGGACGTGTTCGTGACGGAACGGGGCACGGCGCAGGAGCCGGTTCTCGGCCTTATCACCAACATTGAAATAGAGAAGCAAAGCAGGGCGTGACGCAAGGGCACTGTATGGCACGCACATCAAGAAGTGAGCCCACAACGGAGGTGTTGTCCATGATTCTCAGACTGTGGAATTCCGGTTCCGCGCTCACCGCGTTTCCCAAGGAACTGGCGGACAGGGAACGGGACATGATCGCAGCGCGCCGAAAGGAGGCCGGAGTCAAGGAGAATGAACCGGTTGTCGGCCTGGCCATATCCGGCGGCGGCATCCGTAGCGCCACCTTTGGCTTGGGCGTGCTTCAGGCGCTGGCAAAGGCGGACGTGCTTAAGAGGGTGGACTATCTGTCCACGGTCTCTGGTGGCGGTTATATTGGCGCCTTCCTGGGCCGTTTGTACACGCGCGGCAAAGAGAATGAGATAAACGCCCTGGGGCCGGATTCCGGAGAGACAACCGCCGAGAAGGTGGCCGCACTCCTGTGTGACCGTGATTCGAAGCCCAACCGTTGGCTTCGCGAGAACGGCCGCTACCTTACGCCGAACGGAGCCGGTGACATAATCGCCGGCACGGCGGTGGCCGTGCGGAATTTCTTCAGCGTTCATCTTGTCATGGCATTTCTGTTCCTGCCTATGGCGCTTGGTTTGGCCACGCTCAATTGCAGTGTCGCGTTCTGCGTTAAGCTCCCGTGCATGGGGGTCCTGTTCAAAGATGGTGGTGGCCTTTGGACCCTCGCAGTCTGGTTAATTGCGGCTGCCGCTGTGGTCGCGGCGGCGTATTGGCTCTTGGTAATAATTATCGACCTTAAGGGACGGCTGTCGTGCTTGGACAGACTGCGCCGCACTTTTCTTCCATGCTGTTGCAGTTTTCACGAAACCGATGGCGAAAAGAGCGCACCATGGTTGGACTGGGGGCGCCGCAAGCTGACTTCCGCGCTGGGAATGCTCCTGCTTCTAGCCGCGGCCGTGGCATTCCTAGGCATCCTCGACCTGATGGCGACACAATTGTTGGGTTGCATTGCCCAAGGTGGCCGCATGTTCGGCCTCAGCTTTGCCGCGGTTTCGGCATTCCTCTTCGGGACAGG
>CALDSM010000250.1 GCA_937923585.1 uncultured bacterium | reverse complement strand
CGCCGCGCCGCCTCGACAAGTTGACGTATGCGCCCACGCTGCTCACGACGCATTACGAGTCGGAATTCGGCGTGTCGCCCAAGATTGACATGCCCATCGGGCAGGTCGTGTCGTTCATCGACCCCGAGTATGACTACGGCCGCTGGGTGGGCATGCGCGGCACCGTCGAGGACAATCCGTCCCTGTCCATCTGCCGTTCTCAGCAGGAGGTCAAGATCGAAGGCAACTGGCGCCAGCTCCAGAAAGAAGTCCGCGATTCGCACTGGATCATGGCCTACGGCGACCATCTCAAGGAAATCGGCTACGCCGCGCCGCGCCTCGGCGTGACCTGGGACAACATCTCGGACGAGGCGTGATGCCGTGTGAGACCGCTTTCTGACCATAGTCTGGCGCGCAGGAATGCCGCGCTCGCAATTGCGGTGCTCGCCTTTTCAACGACTGCCGCATTCACCGCACCGTCGGAGGACGCGCTGCGCCTGAGGGACGATCTGTTCGTGCTGCGCGGGGCGGTGAACACGGGAGTGCTGGTGCATGGCGACGCCGCCATCCTGTTCGACTGTGACGATTCGGTTGCTGCGGAACGGCTCACGGGATTGGGCGTGAAGACCGTGGAGGCAATCCGCTTCACCCAGTTCCGGCGGCCCAACACCGCAGGGGATATGCCTTTCCCGCGAGCAGTCTTTACGGCCCCGCCGCGGAGCGGGACTGTTTCGAGACGGCGACCGCGTACTGGGCCGACTGGAAGAACCGCTGGCATCTCTATCGCAGCCGTCCGGGGACGCAGGTGCCCGCAGCGTCCATGCCGCTTGCCGGGGTGGTGAGCGGGGGAGAGTCCTTCGACTGGAACGGGCACCGCGTTGTCGTCATGGACACGCCGGGCATGACCGACGGCGCGGTCTCCTATGCCGTGACGGCGGGTGGGAAGACCTGGCTGTTCTGCGGCGACGTGATGTGCGCCCCGGGCAAGGTCTGGGATCTTCACTCGCTTCAGAAGGGACTCAAGGGGCACATGGATTATCACGGCTTTCTTGGCGCGCACGCCACGTTGCTGGAGAGCCTGGCCAAAATTCGGGCCGCAGCGCCGGACATGCTGGTTCCATCTCACGGGGAACCTTTCGCCTTTTCCGAACCGGCGATTGACACGCTGATTGATCGCATGGATGCCCTCTGGCGCAATTATGCCGCCATTACCGCGCTCAACCACTATTTTCCCGAGGTCTGCGAGGACGTCAGGGACGATCCGCAGCGCATGAAGCCCGCCGAGAAGAAGACCTTTCCCGAGTGGGTGCGCCGGGTTGCCTATACGAGTTTTGCGGTCATCTCCGATTCTGGCGCGCTGCTGCTGATTGACTGCGGCAACGACTCAGTGCTGCAGGAAGTGAATGACTGGAAGAAAGAGAAGGGAAACACCGTCGAGGCCTGCTGGGTGACGCACTACCACGACGACCACGCGGACTCGCTTCAGCGGCTCGCCAACGGGAACGTGCCTGTCATCTGCGACGCATCCATGGTGCCCATTCTGGAGCATCCCGCACGTTTCTGCCTGCCGTGCATCGCCCCCTGTCCGGTGCCGGTGGCCCGGACCACCGCAGACGGGGAAAGCTGGACCTGGCACGAGTTCATGCTCACGGCGTTTCATTTTCCCGGCCAGACGCTGTATCACGGCGGGCTGCTGGTGGAGGGACAGGGGAAGAAAGTGTTCTTCGCGGGTGATTCCATGGCCCCCACCGGGGTGGACGATTATACGGCGGGCAACCGCGTCTTCCTCGGACCGGGACTGGGCATGCGGCGCTGTATGGAAGTCCTGCGCCGGGTGCAACCGGATTACATTCTGAACCAGCATCAGGACAAGGCGTTTGTGTTCATCGCCGAACAGCTTGATCAGATGGATTCCATCCTGGCCAAGCGCCAGGAACTCATCGAGGAAATGACGCCTTGGGACAACGCCAACTTCGCCGTGGATGAACACTGGATACGCACCTGTCCCTATGAGCAGGAGGTTGCGCCCGGTGCAGTGTTCGCGCTGGACGTGGAATTCACCAATCACGCCGCGCATGAGGCGCACGCCGCCGCGGAGGCGGTGCTGCCTTCGGGTTGGCATGCCCGCGTGGACGGGCCTCAGGAGGTCAAGGTTCCCGCGCGCACCAGCGGTCTGCGCGGCCCCGGTGTGGCCAGTCCCGACGGTGCGGTCTGTCTATGGATTGAATGCCCCGCCGACGCGGCGCCCGGGCTGCGGGTGGTTCCCGTGCGCGTGTGGTGGGAGGGGCGTCCCCTCGGCCAGGTTGTTCATGCGTTGGTGCGCGTGCGCTGAGACGGGGGCGGCTGTGGCACAATAGGCCCCGCTTTCCACCTTTGGAATTAACCCACGGAGTAACCCCATGTCTGCAAAGTTGGAACTTAATGCCCGCCGCGCCGTTGCTGGACTGGTCCTGATGGCGCTCTTCTTTGGCGCACTGGCCGCCCATGCGGCAGCGCCCGCTTTCGGGGATCGCTATCCGTTGGAGGTGTTCCCCACGGAGGCGAAACGCATGGTGGACGACCAGACCGGCGCGGAACTGCTTTTTCTCACCAGCGGCCCCACAAAGAACCAGAACCTGTATTTTCACCAGCGTTCCTGGCTCTCGGACAATTCCATGATTCTGTTTGCGTCGCAGCGCGAACGCGGCGGGCTTATGGGCTATCTCACGGCCACGGGGGAACTCGTCCGCATCACCGCGTCGGACGGCGCGCCCACGGGCGGCGCGACGGCCGCCGTGAACCATCCCGCCGTCTACACCATGGCGGGTCCGCGGGTGCTCGAAATCGTCTTCGATATCGAAGCGTCCAAAGAGCCCGGGACGGCCAAGTCTAAGATCTGGGCGCGGCAGCGGCTGCTGTGCGAGATGAATGCCACCATCGGTCAGCTTAATGAAAGTTGCGATGGACGATTTCTCGCCACCGGCGGCGCGGACCCGGAGAACCCGAAGTCCTCCGCCGTATTCACCATCAGCACCGAGACCGGCGCGGTGCAGCGTATCTGCGGCATGCCGCCGGGGGCCGCGCTGGGTGTCAGCCACGTGCAGTGGAGCGTGACCAACCCGTACTGGATCAGCTTCGCCAATGCGCCCATCCGGCTCTGGGTGGTGGATATCCGCGAAGGCAAACCATGGGCGCCTTACGTGGAGCGTGACGGCGAACTCGTCACCCATGAGTCCTGGTGGGTCAACGACCTCATGCTGTTTTGCGGCGGCGTGCATCCCAAGCCGACGGAGGACTCGCATGTGAAGACGCTCGACGTGCGCACCGGCCAGGTGCGCATTGTGGGCGAGGGCGCATGGTTCCCCACCCTGGACAATGCGGCCGTTTCCAGGCGCAACTGGTGGCACGCCTCCGGAAGCACCGACGGCCGGTGGGTCGCAGGCGACAACTGGCACGGCGACATCATGCTTTTTGAGGGGTTGACCGCGCGGCCGCACCTGCTCACCGCCGGGCACCGGATCTACGGCAGCGGCGTGCACCCGGAAGTGGGCTGGGACCGCAACGGCGAGCAGGTCGTCTTTGGCGGGTCGTATAGATTGGGCGAAGGCGCGCATGTCTGTGTCGCCACCATTCCCGCCGCATGGCAGGAGGCCGTCCGACAACTGGGCCGCCGTGTAGAGGCCGTGGAGCCGGGCATGGGCAACACCACCACTTCACCCACCACGCCCGCCGTGCCGAAGTCCAAGTAGTGCCGGCAAGTTCCATTTCTTGTGCGGGGCACCGCGGATATTGTGACAAGGTCACTCTGGGCACGGGGTTCCCCACCTGTCGCTGAACAGGAGCTTTCGCAGCGGTTTTCGTACGCGTTTGGTCGGGGCCTTTTCGGTGGAGTAACCCACCGCGATGAGCGCCATCACCCGGGCGCGTTTGGGTATGCCGAGTATCTCCCGGATGCTCTCCTCGTTTATCCAGCCGACCCAGCAGGTGCCCAGACCCAGTTCCGTGGCCTTCAGCACGAGATGCTCCATCGCGATGCCCATGTCCAACTGGTAGTACTCGATTCCGGTAATCTTCGCGCCGATTTTGTTGGCGATGATGTCCAAGTCCGCGCATCCGACGATGATCAACGGGGCGTCCCGCATAAACTTGTTCCGCAGGATGGGTCCCATCCCCCGCATGCAGATCTGTCGGCGCAGTTCGGGGTCGGTGACGGCGATGAACCGCCACACTTGGGCGTTGCACGCAGACGGCGCCATCCGTGCCGCCTCGCACATCGCAACGATAGCTTCCTGCGGCACAGGCCGGGCCGGGTCGAAAGCGCGCACCGAATGCCGCGAGGATACAATCTCATCGAAGGTCATGGGCCGGTCTTCCTGTGGGGTTGCCGCAATGGAACGTTGGGGGAGAGTCTAACATGGACTCCGGGTTTCGCGGCACCGCCCCGCCTATCGTTGAAACCCCGGGTCTTCCTGGCTTAGTCTTTCCGTCGGCTTCGCAACCGCAGGAGTTCCAGCAATGCGCATCGCCGTGATGCTTCTGGTCTGTTTGAGCCTCTCCGCCTCGGCCCAGCTTCGTGCGGGCGTTGCGCGGGAGAGCATCAACCCCATGGAGGCCGGGATTCCCACCCAGTTGGGCGGCTATGGGGCGCGGGCGGGCAAGCCTGCGGAAGGCATTCTGGACACCCTCTTCGGCAAGGCGCTGGTGCTGGAATACAACGGCCAGAAGTCGGCGCTGGTCACTGTGGACACCTGCAGCGTGCCCATCGGCATGGTGGAGGAGATGCTCGCCAAAGCGCATATCGAGGGACTCGCCATTGCGCGTACGGTGGTTTGCGCCAGCCACACCCACACGGGGCTGGAAGGTTTTGCGCTGGACCGGCGCAACATTGCCGGCAACCCCAGCATCGGCGTCTTTTCGGAACCGATGCTGAATTTCGTCACAGACCGGCTGGCCAAGGCGCTCCTTGACGCCAATGCCGCGCTTCAGCCGGTGACCGCGGGGTCGGGCACGGTGAACCTGCCGAACATGAATCACAACCGGCGCGGCGCCAAATGCGTGGATGAGCAATTGACGGCGCTGCGCCTGGACAAGGCCGACGGCGGGCCGCTGGTGGTGTTTGTGAACTACACCGCCCACGGCACCTTTGTGGACGAGACCGAAATGCTTGTCTCCAGTGAGTGGGCGGGCAGCATGCAGCGCACGGTGGAGGACCTGACGGGCGGAGAAGTGACCTGCATGTACGCCAACGGCGCCGAGGGGGACATCGCCCCGACGGGAAAGCCCGGAGGCAGCCCTTACGAGAAGGCGTGGAACTACGGGCGCGCGGTGGGCATTGCGGCGTGGCGTTTGGCCGACCGCATTGAGACCAGGCCGGTGTCGGCTTTCGCGGTCGCGTCAAAGTGGGTCATGCTGCCCGGGCGCAAGAGCGCGCCGGACTTCATCAAGATCGCGGGTGATGAATACAAGGTTTCGCAGGAGCAGATTGACCTGCTGCTCAAGGTTATGTTTCCGGACCAGGCGCCCCTGTACGCGCTGCGGGTGAACGATTTCCAGATGATGACCTTTCCGGGCGAGCCCATCTGTGAAATCGGCGCGGCGGTCAAGGAGGCCTTGCGCAAGGACGGCATTGCACATCCCTGCGTGGCCTCGCTTGCCACGGACCACATCGGCTACATCCTGACCGCCGATGAATACCTCAAGAGCGGCTACGAGGCGACGGCGTCGTTTTATGGCGACGGACTCGGAAAACTGGTTCAGGACGAGGCAATTGCGCTGGGCGCCGGCGTTGCGGAGGGGAAATGAGCACACTCTTTCCGGAGCGCGTCAGGCGCTGGCTGTTTGAATCCCGTGAAGAGGACTGTCCGCTGCATCTCGCGCGGCGGCTGGGTTGGATGGCGGCCGGAGCCGTTGCGCTGGTGCTGGCCGGGGTGTTGTCGCATTTTCCCGGCTTTGTGGAGACCGTCTACACCGAGCGCATCGGCCAATGGACGGGCCGCACGCTGGCGGCGCTCACAAGCTGGTATCCATGGTCGTTCATGGAAGTCGTGGTTGTCGTGGTGGGGCTATGGCTTGCCGTGTCGGCACTGCATGCGTTGTACCATGTGTTCAGGGGACGCCGTCGCCTTGTCAACGCGCTGGGCTGCGGACTGCTGCGCATGGGCGCGCTGGTCGGATTCATCCTTGCCTCCTTCTATGCGGTTTGGGGATTCAACTATGATCGGGCTGACCTGATAACGAGACTCAACTGGCAGCAGTGGGCCAAGGTGCCCGATGGAGACGCGGGCACCGCCGAATTGGAGAAGGTGTGCCGGGAACTCGTGGCCGCCACGAACTCTGAATATGAGCGCGCCTTCGGCACCGGGGACCTTGGCCGGCCCAGCACGCCGCCCATGCCCGTTGCCGCGCTTGACCGCGACATTGACACCGCCTACAAGCGCGTGGCGGTGCGGCTGAATTTGGCCCCCTCCTTTGCGGTGTCGCGCGGTCCGGCGAAGCCCGTGCTCAGTTCCTGCATCATGAGCGCGCAACTCGTTTCCGGTGAATACACACCGTGGACCGGCGAGGCGAACTACAACCGCGACATTCCCGCCGCCAATCTGCCCGAAACCATAGCCCATGAAAAGGCGCACCAGCGCGGGGTGACCAGCGAGGACGAAGCCAACTTCTTCGGCTTTCTCGCGTGCGCCTCCAGCGACAATGCCTATGCCCGCTACTCGGCCTATCTCCTGGCACAGCGGCAATTGCTCCGCGAACTGAGCCGACGTGACGCGGAACTGGCCAAAGACGCCGGGAAGGGGCGGAACCCCGGCGTGAAGCACGACCTGGAAGCGATAACCGCGTACTACCGGGCGCATGCCGGAAAGGTCAGCCAAATGCAGACCAAGGTCAACGACCTGTATCTCAAGGCCAACCGCGTGAAGGGCGGTGTGCAGTCCTACGGCCGCAGCGCGGCGCTTATCATGGCGTTCGCCCGCAGCAACGGCGGCTCCTGCGTGGTGCCGATGCCGTAATCGCCCGCAGGGTGCGTGAAGCCCGCAGGATGCGGCTATGCGGGGTAGAGCACCGCGTACTTCTCTTCGAGATAGCGCAGGAACGGCTCGGGCGAGGGGGGGTGGCCCGTGACGGACTCGATGATTTCGGCGGCGTTCTTCGTGCGCCCGTGCCGGTGCACACGGTCACGCAGCCATGCGAGCAGTTCGGAGAATTCACCCTGCTCAACGTTCTTCCAGAAATCGGGAATGTCCCTGCGCGCCTGCTCCATGAGCTGGGCGGAATAGAGGTTGCCGAGGGCGTAGGTGGGGAAGTATCCGAAGCTGCCGTGCGCCCAGTGGATGTCCTGAAGGCAGCCATGGGCGTCATCGGGAACGTCCACGCCCAGGTAGACCTTCATCTTGGCGTTCCACAGTTCAGGCACGTGCTCGGCCCGGATGCTGCCCTCTATCAGGGCCGTTTCGACCTCGAAACGGACAATGACATGCAGGTTGTAGGTGCATTCATCCGCGTCCACGCGAATCAGCGACGGGGCGACACGGTTGGCCGCTCGGTACAGGTCCGCCGAGGTGGTCTGGTCCAACTGGCCGGGGAAGAGCTCCTGCAGCCGGGGCAGATAGCGGCGGAAGAAGGCGTGGCTGCGCCCGATGATGTTCTCCCACAGGCGCGACTGTGATTCGTGCATGCCCAGCGACGGCGCGTCGGCGAGGGGCGTGCGCCGGAAGTCGGCGGGCAGTCCCTGCTCATACAGCGCGTGCCCGCCCTCGTGGATGGAACTGGACAGTGCGGAGAGGAAATCGCGGGGGTTGACGCGGGTGGTGATGCGGACATCCTGCACGTCAAAGGTGGTCGTGAAGGGATGCACCGAGATGTCCTGGCGGCCCGCGCCGAAGTCATAGCCCATGTCGCGCAGCACTTCCTCGCAGAACCGCATCTGGGTCTGCCCGTTCCACTCCTGGTCCAGCCATGAGACGTCCGGCTGGTGCGGGGAGTCGGCGACCTGCGCCACCAGCGCCGACTGGCGTGAGGCCAGCGCGTCGAAGATGGGCCGCAGTTTGGACGCCGTCATGCCGCGTTCGTACTCGTCCAGCAGCGCGTCGTAGGGCGACTCCTCGTACCCGAGGAACTCCGCCTTCTCGCGGGACAGGTCCGCCATGGTCTTCAGGTGCGGCTGAAAGCGCTTGAAATCGGAGTCGCGCCGGGCCTCCACCCACTCCTCATAGGCGCGCGACTGGGCCTCGGCGAAGAGCCGGACCAAAGACTCGGGGATTTTGATGGCGCGATCCAGGTCATGCGCCGTTTCGCGAATCAGCGCGACCTGTTCCGGGGAAAAGTCTTCGGTGCGGTCCCGAAGCCCGTCAACCAGCAGCCGCATTTCGGTGTCGGTGAACAGCCGGTGTTCCAGCCCGGCCAACGTGGCCAGTTGCAGCCCGCGCGCATGGGCGCCCTTCGGCGGCATGCAGACTTCCTGGTCCCAATGAAGCACGGCAAGGGCATGCCGGATGTCATAGATCTCGCCGAGTTTCTCAAAGAGTTGCGCATAGAGCGATTGGAAGTCGGGCATGTGCTGAACTCCATTGGTGAGACAGGACAATAACAGGACAGGCGGTTCTCCGGCAAATCCGCCGGGCATGCGGACGTGTGCCTACACTTCGGCCAGCCAGGCGCGCTTGACGCGCTCGACGAGGCGGTCCATGTCCCATTCCCAGTACTGGGTGGAGAAGATTTCGACCTCGATCATGCCGCGGAACCCGGCTTTCTCCACCCATTCGCGGATTTCGCGGAGGTTGATGCAGCCTTCACCCATCATGCCGCGGTCGTTGAGCAGGTCGCGGGTGGGCACGCGCCAGTCGGAGACGTGAAACGCCAGGATGGTCTTGCCGGCGCGCTGGATTTCAGCGCGGAAGAACGGGTCCCACCAGCAGTGATAGACATCCACGCAGACGCCGACCGACTCGCTGCCCAGCGCCAGCACGAGATTGTTGGCCTGTTCGAGCGTGTTGACGGCCGAGCGGGTGTCGGCATACATGGGATGGAGCGGTTCGATGGCCAGCTTGACCCCGGCGGCCTTGGCATGGGGCTCGACGGCGTGGATGCCGTCGAGAATCTGCTGGCGCGCCATGGGCAGGTCCACGTCGGGGGTGGCCCCGCAGACCAGCACCACGAGCGGCGCGCCGATTTCGGCGGCCTCGTCAATGGCCTTGCGGTTTTCGGTGCGGGCCTTCTCCCGATCAGCGGCGCCGCTTGCCACAAAGAAGCCGCCCCGGCACAGGCTCACCACCTTGAGCCCGCTGTCCTGGAGCATCTTCGCGGACTCTTTGACGCCGTGGGGTTCCAGGGTGTCGCGCCAGACGGTGATGCCGGGCACCCCGGCGCGGGTGTACCCCGCGATGGCCTGTTCCAGGTTCCACGGTTTGGTGGTCGCGGTGTGAATGGCCAGACGGGAGAAGTCGGTCAGCTTGTCAATCATGACTATTCAATCCTTTCAACATCGTCATTGCGAGCGAAGCGTCCCTGTCATTGCGAGCGCAGCGAAGCAATCTCTTGGAACCAAGGTCCAAAATCTCGGGTCATCACGAGCAAGAGATTGCTTCGTCGGACCGCGTCCTCCTCGCAATGACGGTTGGGGAGTCTACTGTAGTTCCGGAACATCCACCCAGGCGCGGCGCTGCCAGCTTTCGAGTCCCAATTCGGCCAGTTGCACACCCTTGGCGCCTTCGAGCAGGTTCCATTTGAACGGTGTGCCGAGCACGACGTGCTTCAGGAACAGTTCCCACTCGGCCTTGAAAGCGTTGTCGGCGAGATCGGAAGAGCGTCGTGTAGGGAAAGAGTGTAGATCTCGGTGGT
>CALDSM010000249.1 GCA_937923585.1 uncultured bacterium | reverse complement strand
ACGAGATCTGATCGTGACTGGAGTTCAGACGTGTGCTCTTCCGATCTCCGCAGTCGCTGCGATTCGCCAGGCACGAGGGCTGCCGGCATGAGCGGGCTGATTACGGCATTCCGGGAAACCCTCAGATAATCCGGTCCGTTTGGTAGCAGGATTCGGATCCCATGACCGCGAATGGGTTGCCGAAAGGATACAGCGATGTTTGCCCGTTCGGAAGGCCCTATCAATCGGAACCTGTACGAGGAAACGCGCAACATTCCGGGATGCATTCTCATGGCATGCCAGGCGTTTGTCATGTTATTCCTCTTCCTGCTCACGATGCATGTCTATTCAAACCCGGGAAGCGCGCCGAACGCGGTCGAGGTCTTCAAAGGCCGCTTCTTCCAATGTTTCTTTCTGCTATTTCTGGTTGTCCACGCATTGCGGGCGGCGTTCTTCCTAAAATGGGTGCTGATTACCCGCGCCGAGATCATTTACATGCCGCTGCCGGCATACCTGATTCCCGGCCTGGCCTGGCGCGTTTCAATTGATTCCATCGCAGACGTTACCATAGTTGACTTTCAGCAGATTGTGGCGCGCCTGGAACGGGATGGTGCGGGAAACGGCGCAAAGATCAGATATTGGAGCAGGCGCGGTACCACGCGAAAGCCGTTTCATTGTGTAAAACTGGTGGAGGGAAGGAACATTCCACTGCGTGTCTGGGGCTTCTCGGCGGAGAAGATGGGAATTCTCCTAACGCTGAAAAACGGGGCCGACCTCTTTATTGATTTTCAAAATCCGGGAGAGGCGGTTGTTGCCATCCTGCAAGCCAGGATGACCCAGGCGTAAGGCTGGTTCTTCATCCCGCCATCTCTTCGATGTGTATCGGGGCCTGCTTCAAGAGCCGCCTTAATACAGCGTCTGCCGTATACAGGGGACTGTCCAACGCAGCGGCCAGGACGGCGTACACTGCATCATAGACCGTGACGCGATACCGCAGCGCCCAATCCAGCGCATTTTCCGCCAACTCTGACAGGGAATAGACTTGCAGGGGCAGCGCGCGCAGGTCGGCCATGCATTCCTGGGCCGCTTTCGCCGTAAGGTCCCCCCTCTGCACCTTCTTCCAGAACACATTGCCGCACTCGGCATAAATGAGGTCAGGCACGGCGGGACCGTCGGGATGCTGGGCGAACACTTCCTCCATTACTGCCTGTGCCTGTTCCGAACCGGTTTCGGGCAGAAACAGTTTGAGCAGCACGCTGGCATCCATAACGGGCGGTTGCCCGATCACCGGGCGCGGTCCTCACGGATTAGGGCAACGGAATCGTTTGAAGAGGGGGAAAGCCCCTTGCGCCGCCGGGCAATCCGCACCAGCAGCGATGCCGATCGGCGGCGCCGTTCATCCTGTTGCACGCCGGCCTCAAGCATCGCGATCACCTCGGCGTTCAGCGAGCGCCGCCCGGCCTGCGCCCGCTCAAACAGCTTCTCATGAAGGCTTTCCGGACAATCCCGGATGTACAGCGTGGGCATGTTGTTCTGGCTCCATTCTCTACCCAGATTGTATCATGGATGCTAGCACTCTGCAAGCATCACGAAGATCTCAACGCAGAGACGCGGAGAACGCAGAGGTTCGCAGAGGGGGAAGACTTCCCAACGTGAGCGGGAACGTGCCTATGATCATCTGTTTGTGTCCCTTTGTCTCGCTCTGCCCTCCCCTTCCCCTGCCTTCTCTTGTTTTCCTCTGCGTTCCTTTGCGCCCTCTGCGTCTCTGCGTTAAACTGCTTCCGCAAAAGGGTATCGGGAAGTTCAACACCGCAGGAGGATTGGCCATGCGCGAGAATGTCATTTCCGAACTCATCATTGCCGCGGCCATCGAAGTCCACCGCACGCTTGGCCCGGGGCTTCTGGAATCCGTCTACGAGGAAGCACTCTGCCAGGAGTTCCGTATTAGAGGCATCCACTTCGAACGCCAGCAGGCCGTGCCCATAGACTACAAGGGAACGAAGCTCGCCACGGACCTGCGCCTCGACCTCCTGGTTGAAGGCAAGGTCATCGTTGATGTGAAAGCGAAGATGACCGAACTGGACCACGCCAAGACGCTCACCTATCTCCGCCTGACCAACACGCGCCTCGTCCTGAACATGAACTTCCACGAACCCAGACTCGTGGGCGGCATCAAGCGGATCGTCAACAACCTTCAATAACGCGCCGCAGTCCGCACACTAGCTCCCATTTGCACCCTACAAGGGCGATTCCGGAAAACATTAACGCAGAGACGCAGAGGACGCAGAGGTTCGCATAGAAAGATGAGAAGTTCTTGTTGTCTTCTCCGTCTTACTCTGTCTCGCCTTGTCTTGCTCTGCGTTCCTCAGCGTCCTCTGCTTCTCTGCGTTAATGTCCTGCTCTCCGTTCCGGCAAGATTTACAAGACCGATGTGCTACACTTTTCCCAGTTATCGAGTCTCGTTCTCATATCCTTGGAGATGTGCATGCGGACCGGAATGCTTCTTCTACTGCTGACCTTCCCGGCGTTTGCCGCCGCACAGGGAAAGTCTGCCGGTCCGGTTACCATTGAGTTGTGGGGACTCGTCGAATCCCGGGATTTTGTGGGGGCGTTCGACGCCATCCGCGAATTCGAGCGGCGCAATCCAGACATCCGCGTGCGCGTGGGCACACCCGGCGGCCAGGGCGACCTCGACCCGCAGAAAGTGCTCACAGCGGTCGTCGCGAGCACGCCGCCCGACGTGCTCTGGCTGAGCCGGCACGCGCTGGGCATGTGGGCCACACGCGGCGCATTCCGCCCCATTGACGACCTGATCGCGCGCGACGGCATCAATCTCGACGAATACTATCCTGGCATCCGCGAGGCCTGCATGTTCGAGGGCAAGACCTACGCCTTTGCGTGGAACATAGACGGGCGGGTGCTCTTCTGCAACATGGAAATGCTGCGCGCGGCGGGGTACGACCGACCGCCGCGCACCTGGGACGAACTGCAAACGATGGCCGCGGCCCTCACGCAGTACGATGACGCGCGCGGGCGCTATGAACGGCTGGGTTTTGCGCCCAACTACGGCAATGCCTGGCTCTACGCCTACGCCTGGCAGAACGGCGCCGAGTGGTTCAGCCCGGACGGCCGCACGGCGCAGGTCAACTCGCCGGCCGTGCTCGGCGCGCTCGACTGGATGGTCAAGACCTATGACGCCGTCGGCGGCGCGGACAAAGCGCAGTCTTTCCAGACCTCCGCACAGATCCAGGGCATCGGCGATCCCTTCCTGTACGGCCGCATCGCCATGCAGATCAACGGCAACTACTACCTCGACTACATCGCCCGCAACAAGCCCGACCTCGATTTTGAGATTGCCATGCCGCCCATGCCGCGCGGGGACATGCAACCCGTGTCGTGGTCCGGCGGCTTTGCGTGGACCATCCCCAGGGACTCGCGCCACCCCGAGGAGGCGTGGACCTTAGATCGGAAGAGCACACGTCTGAACTCCAGTCACGATCAGATCTCGT
>CALDSM010000248.1 GCA_937923585.1 uncultured bacterium | reverse complement strand
CGACCACCGAGATCTACACTCTTTCCCTACACGACGCTCTTCCGATCTCGAGCGCATGGCCCAGGTCATTGAGTCGGAACTGGGCAGGCCGGTGGCCGAACTGTTCCCCACGCTCGACGAGCAGGCGGTGGGGGCGGCCTCGCTTGCCCAGGTGTACCGCGCCGTGACGTGCGACGGCGACAACGTGGCTGTCAAGGTGCAGCGGCCCGACATCGAGAAGATCATCGAGTCCGACCTGAGCCTGATGCGCTCCGTGGCGGAGTGGGTTGCCGAGCATCTGGAGGAGGGGAAGACGGTTGACCCCGTCGGCATCGTGGACGAGTTCACGCGCAGCATCCGCCGCGAGCTGGATTTTGATGTCGAGGCGCGCGTGCTCGACATGTTCTGCGACAATTTCGAGGGCGACGACCGCGTCATCATTCCGCGGGTCCACCACGACTACTCGTCGCGCCGCGTGGTCACGCTGGACTGGGTGGACGGCGTGCGCGTGGACGATCTCGACGCCTATCCCGGCCGCAATTCAGACCCGGCCGCGGTGGCCGTGCTGGGCGTGGAAATCGTGTGCAAGATGGTCTTCGATCACCGCCTCTTCCATGCCGACCCCCATCCGGGCAACATCTTTCTCGTGGGCGACAACCGGCTTGCCTTCCTTGATCTGGGCATGGCCGGCCATCTCGAAAAGGACGATGTGGGCGCGTTCACCGACCTGTTCATGTCCATTTTTCACAATGACTCGCGGGAGTGCATGGAGGCGATTCTCGCGCTGACCACGCAGACTGAGCCCGTCCGCCCCGAGGCCTTTGCGCACGAGCTTGCCGAATACATTGCGTTTGAGGCGCCCTCCATCCTTGCGGGCGGGCAGCTTTCACGCGGCATCGAACTGGTCGTGCAGATAGCGCGCAGGCACAACCTCGAACTCGCGCCCCGCTTCTCGCTGCTGCTCAAGGGGCTGGCGACCATTGAGGTGGTCGGGCGCAGGCTCGATCCGAACCTTGACATGCTGCCCATCCTGCAGCCCTATCTCGAACGGGCGGCCCTGGCGCGCTATGCGCCGTCGCGCGTCTTTGACGACATGCGCCAGCAGCTCGGCTCGCTGCTGCGCCTGGGGCGCCAGGCGCCGGGCGACATCTCCAGCGTGCTGCACCAGTTGCGCGTCGGCAAGTTCCGCTTTCAGGTACACCACGAGCACCTTGAGAACCTGTCCAACACCATAGACCGCGCAAGCCGCCGCAGTGCGGTGGCCACCGTGATTGCCGCGCTGATTGTGGGGTCCAGCCTGGTGGTCAACACAACGGGCACCATGACCAGCATTGGCATCGCCGGCTACATCCTCGCCGGCGTGCTCGGCTTCATGCTCATCATCTCCATCCTCTGGGGTAGGGGCATTTAACGGGCCGGGTCTTCCCGCAGGCCCGCTCTTCCAGCCCCGGCCTCATTCCGCAGGAATAACAAACGCCCGGAGCGTTTCCGCTCCGGGCGCTGCAATCGTGCAATGTGTGTCTTTGAAAAGTGCGGGGCTGTTCCTCAGATGACGAGCGAGAGCACGCCCAGCGTGTTGGCCACGGTCTTGTTGCAGGGCGTGTCCGACCCGGTGGGCACGTACTTCTGGAAATCCACGTGGCCGTCCATGTAAAGGATGTTCGCGCCGCCGGGGATGTGGTTGAAGGCCTTGGTGTTGGTGGCGAAGAAGTCGAACATGACGATCAGGGAACTCTGCGCGGCGTTGGTGCTGCCGGCGTTGTTGATGTCGGTGATCATGAACCGTTGGCGCCTTCCTTGAGACGGTAGATCGTGTTGCCTCCGCCGTTTCCAAGGGCGCGGGTCGCATAGGGCGAGTCAGACAGATCTATGTCACCGTCAATAAGGGAGGCGATTTTGGAGGCTTCTTTGTTCATGAACGCGCCGGCAAGACCCTTGTTGAGAAGCAGTGCCTGGAGGGCCGCCACCAATTGGGGAATGCCGCCCGCACTGAGGTCGGAGGGGAGATTCGCAGCGTCTGAACTGGCGAAGGTGGTCATCATCGTGATGAGCGGGTCAAGCGGTTCGCCCGGCTGCACGTAGCCAAGCTTGTCCATGACCCAGCCCGCATAGCCATAACTGTTGTCCACGGCGCTGGCGCATTTGTTTTTCGGGTCGGTATACTGAAGGCAGGGTTTGCCGTTGGCGTCAAGGATGTTCTTCTTTGCCTGGTCAAGCGTCGCGCTCGAGGGGCAGAACAGCAGGTTCGGGTCGGTCAGGTACTCCGGATAGAGTGCAAAGAGACTGGGGCCGAAGTCGAAGGCCGTGTCGGCGATTCCGTTCTGCCTGGGGAACATGCCGGCCTGAAGGGGCGGATACTTGCCTTGGGCCTCATTGCTGCACATTTTGAGGCCCCCCCATTGCTAGACGCCTTAATGGCGCACTTCGTGCTCAAGTCTGCAGGCAGGCACTCTACAGATGGCTTGGGCTCGTCACTGGGAACGAGAAGGCTGTCGATACCAATGTACTTGCGAATAGGAAAGAATGGATAAAGATGCGTGGTCCACATAGAAATAAAAGTGCAAAAGGGAGAACAAAATTAATGATTGACAAATAGCAATAGAGAGAATATACTTATAAAGTACAAAGGGTTGAGAAAGTATATCTCGAAAACACAAAGGAGGTAGTGTCATGAGAGATCGTGTTCTGTACCCCGTGCAAATCATTGCGCTTCTGTCACTTGCGGCGTTCCTAAGCGGGTGTCCGGCGCCGTGGACCGTCGACAATATCGCAATTCCCTCTCAGAATGGAATTCCCCCCTTCGAGCCAGGGTACGGTGCTACCCCAGGTCCGAGGGCCTTCGCCATTTCCAGTGCCGCCGGAGCGCATCCAGTCTGTATCCATAAGCAAGAGTTCCGCACAAATGCGGCAGGCAATCCGTGTTGGGTAGAAATTGGGATGGATTATTGGCCGCAGGGAAATACCTCCGGATCTTATGCCTATACTACGGTAGTCAGCCCACAAGCGGCCCCTAACAGTTACTCCCTTGATGCGATATGTGGTTTGTCTGCGGATTTTGGCCCAAATGGGCTGGAAGTTGGATGCGCCTATTGGATGAGTGAGGGCGGGGTCACCGGGCCTCCGGAACCAGGAGATTGGGATTTTCGAAGCATACACTATGGGTTCCTGACCAATGTGGGCAGTTCATCGTTCGGTGCCGCAGATGTGCTTAGTTCTGCGAGACAAGTCGGCGGAAGATTCCTTTGTGGCCCGGGGACGGTACTGAACCAATGGGTTTCCTGCATGGACTTCAAGTACACCAAAGATGGAGAAAAGTACTGGGCTATCGCTGCAAACCGAATGGTGGACGGTCCAGGCTTGTGCGCCTGTCCTCCTAATTGGAATAGTCCCTCAGAGGATGCCTACACAGTCTGGGTCTATGGGCCTGGGATTCCAGCAGAGGGGCGTGCTATTGACCTCGATACGCCAACGTACACTGCGGGGGATGTCGAGTACAGCAAGGGGACGATACTCGACCTCCACGTGGCTATCAAGGAAGACCAGTACGGACATTTTAGTCGCCTGTGTATCCTTTATTCGCGCAACGCCCCATGGTTTAGCCAGACAACGTATCCGCCAACAGTATTCTATAAGGAAATTATGTCCGATGGCACTGTTGATCCCGATACCTCTGCGTCGTTTCCTTCTCCGGGAGCAGAGCCGATCTGGAACTGCTCGTTGTTGATGAATAACGGGTGTCCGATGATAGCATTTAGCAATAATTCGCCGGCTGTGGATGACAACAATCACGTCTATTTCGCGCAAGCCGTTCAGAACGGAAATGGCTACACTTGGCCTGCGTCCCCTCAGGACCTGACAACGGTTAACGTCGCAGGCGCCTCCAACAGTGTTAAAACGTTGGGTGGGCGGGGTGCGCGCCTCGGGGGAATGAGCGTGAACCCGGGCGATGGCCAGATTGCAGTCTCTATTCAGGTGAAGGGAGTAAGAGATTGGCTTGGGGACCGGATGACAACGTACGTGTTTCGAAAGAATGCCGCCGCAAACAACACGACTTGGTCGACCTATGGGGTCGCACAGTACGCGACCGATAATGCAGACGAGGTGCGGCCGTTGATTGTGGCCGCGTCCGCGGGAACCCCCGGCACCCGGAGCACGGAATATGTTCTGTGTAGGCATGCTACAAGTTGGATTCTACCGGATTATGGTGTCGCGCATTCACAGTAGGTCCTTCATTCGCTACGATTGAAGTGCCGTTCTAGTCACAGAGGCGTGGTCGATATCGGAAGAACCAGGTAAGTGGATTTGTGTCCGCCGCCAGGTGTCTGGCGGCGGGACGGTTTCCGTTGTCATAGGAAATCGCCCGGAGATCGCGGTCTTGATTCCTGTGGATCTCTTCACGGGAGGGAAATCCTATGCGCGTCGTTGGAAGCCCGATGCTTACTCATCATCTGATAGGCGCTTGTTCACTTGGACTCATCCTTGGACTCCTCCTATCTGCTGGGCCGGTTATTGCCGAAGACAATTCGCCAATGTGCCTTTCTGTTTGGGAATTAGACCACAACCCCTTACCGGTGATGACTATAGGCGACGTCGTTGTTCTCGTCGACGACGTCGCCGGTCGTCTTTACAGCCAGAAAGCCGAATCCGGCGAACCAGCGATTCTTTGTGACCTTCACGAGCCCATTTATGACGTGAAGTTCCGATATGTAGGGGGAGAGCAGGATAAAGCGCTTCTCTTTGGCAATCTGGGCCAGCCGTCCAACTGTGCCAGGACCTTTTTGCTCTGGACCGACGGCACGACGGGGGGGACAGAACTACTCGAAAGAGGCGGCGGCGTGACCGGTAGTGGCGGGGAATGCCTGGGATTCTTGAACGTTCAACCAGTGGGGCTTCTCGCCAACGGAGTTCTTTCAATACGAGCCTCAAGGCAGGGCCTAGACCTTTATATGGCGGAAGTGTCGCGGCGCGGAACAACCCTCGTTTCGACACTCGGCGATTCACGCGATGCTTGGGACATGATGGTCGCGCGCAACGGTGTCACGACTCAGGAGAGGTGTTATTTCGGACTATTCCAGTCATCCTACGTCAACAACGTGAACATCTGGTCCTCCGACGGTACCTTTGGTGGCACGACATTGGAGACTTCGTGGACCACGTATGGCTCCGGCCCAGTACCGACCAAGTTATTCTGTATCAAAGACCGGTGCTACTGTTTGGCTTCAGAGAATCTTAGCCTCGTCAGCGCAGAAACCTCAATGTGGAGACTTAGCGACGCAACAAGCAGGGATGCGGCTTACCTTGGCTCCTTGCCCGTCGCGCTCAATGATACGGGCCCTGCTACGGCGCTAGGCGAGCGAGCCATCTTCATCGCCAATTCTCTGGAAAGCGGTACCGAATTGTGGGCCTCCGATGGCACCGTATCAGGCACCACCGTGCTCAAAGACATCTATCCAGGGTCGTCCTCCTCGGATACAAGTCGTCCTGCCGTTCTTGGCGGTTTGGCGTACTTTGGAGCGTTCTCACCAGACGTCGGTTGGGGGCTGTGGCGGACTGATGGAACCGGCCAGGGTACCAGCCTCGTAATGGCCGTCCCGGAATCGTTCAGGGAAGTGGATTATGCTCGAATAGACACATTTGACGCGGTTGGTGATCTTGTGTATTTCCAAAATGCATTTGTTTCCAGCCAAGGACTGTCTAGAGAACTGTGGCGGACCGACGGGACGCCGGAAGGGACCTACCGCCTATGTCTTCTCCATCCACGCATGATGGAGAATCAGGACGCATCTTGGCACATGAGGGCAAACCTTGATGATGTCCTGTATTTCACCAAGAAGGACGACGAACACGGGGTCGAGCTTTGGCGGACTCTCGGAACGGTGGCTACCACCAGCCTCTGTGAGGATATACTGTCCGGGCCTGCCGATACGCGGGTTTCGTCCCCCGTGCTCTTAGGCGACAAGGTTGTCTTCACCGGCCTCAGTGCCTGCGGCGACGTATACGCACTGTGGTCCATTCCGCATCCGTTTACGCGGGTTCCTGAATTGCTCGGCTTGCCGCGTGGCTCTGCGGTTCAGAAACTAGCAGAGCATGGCCTACAAACCGGCCGTCTGTCGGCACAGTATGACGTTGAGGTGGCGCGGGACATTGTCGTGTCGCAGTCTCCTGAGAGCGCGACACGGGTCGTGCGCGGAACGGCAGTTTCCCTAACAATATCGCTGGGCCCGCTCGCGAACGTTGAGGGGGAAGGGGATGAGCCCCCCCGCTCTGTTTTTGTGCCGGACTATTCAGGCCGCAGCGAAAATGGTCTGGAATCGGAAACACTCGCAGCAGGCCTGGTCCTCGGGCGTGTTTCGCACGTCTTCTCCAGTTCGATAACGGCGGGGACTGTGGTTTCACAAGCCCCGGCTGCCGGCACACTTGTGGCCGAGAACACTGCGGTAGACTTTGTCATCTCTTGCGGTCCTGGCACCACTGGCTGCGCGAGCAGCGCTTCGTCGCCCAGTGGCTCATGTGGAGTTGATTTGGATTGGATCTTGCTCGGAACTGCCCTCCTCTTCATGATTCTCTTGGCGGGAAATGCACTGGGCAATGCGTGACCAATGTCCATTTTCGCCAAAGACCTGAGCTCCAGTCTGCGGCCCGAAAGCTAAGTGAAATTAACTGCGTCCGGGGCGGGATCGCTCCGGACGCAGAATCAGTGCCATATTGATCGCCTGTATCGAGGCTATAGGACTGTGGAAAGAACCCCGAGCGTGTTGGCCACCACCTTGTTACAGGGGGTGTCCGTGCCATTAGGATCATATTTCTTAAATTCAACATGGCCGTCCATATAGAGAATGTTTCCGCCGCCGGGGACATGGTTGAACGCCAACACATTTGTGGCAAACAGGTCGAACATGACGATAAGGGAACTCTGGGCGTTGTTGGAACTGCCCGCGTTGTTGATGTCGGTGATCAGGAAGCGCTCGGCGCCTTCACGGATGCGGTAGATCGTGTTTCCGCCGCCGTTGCCTTGTCCCGGATAGTTGGACATATCCACGTCCCCGTCAATTATCTGCGCTATCTTCACTTCGTCTCCCGGCGGGAGGAATGCCGCGATAAGGCCGTTGGTCAACAGCGAATTCAGCGCATTAACCAGTTGGGGAATGCCGCCAGCCGTCAAATCTGCCGGTATCCTGCTGGGATCATAGCTTGCGAAAGTGGAGAGCATGGTGATAATGGGGTCCATACGGGCAATGGTAGCCTGCGGGTCATAGCCAAGCTTGTCGAAAATCCAGCCCGCATAACCATAACTGTTGTCAACGTCGCTGGCGCACTTGTTCTTAGGGTCTATGTAATTCAAGCAGGGCTTGCCCTGGGAGTCGAGCATTCGGGCTTTGGCTTCAGACAGTCCCGGGCTCGAGGGACAGAACAGCAGGTTCGGGTCGGTGAGATACTCCGGATACAGCGCAAAGAGGCTGGGGCCAAAGTCAAAGGCCGTGCCCTTGTTTCCATCCTGATGAACGAACTTGCCCGCCTGCATTGGCGGGAACTTGCCCTGCGCCTCATTGCTGTACATCTTGAGCACCAGGCCCCACTGCTTCAGGTTGTTCTGGCAGTTCGAACGGCGCGCCGCCTCGCGGGCGCGAGCAAGTGCCGGCAACAGGATGGCGGCCAAAATGCCGATAATGGCAATGACCACCAGCAGTTCGATGAGGGTGAAGCCTTTTCTCTTCATGTCGTGCGTTCTCCGTGTTTATCTTGCTTAATGCCGTTGACCGATGGCTGACAACTGCCATTGGTCATCAATGGTATTACCAATCTACTCCTTTGTCCCGAAAAAGTCAAGTACTTTCAGCATTGGTCGGGCCAATATGTTGCGCCAGGGGATGGCAGGATGGTTTTATGTGATTTGCACAGTTCGTGCAAGTGTGCGGCACATTTCGCAATATGTTCTTCGTTACCGCAGTGGCTCTATGCTCCCGAGTCCTTGCACAATGTCATACACCCCCCGCCCCGCCTGCGGCGGGACTGCCCCCCTCGATGGGGGACCGAAAACGGTGCTCTTGCCGGTCGCAGGTGAGGCCTGATTATTGTGGTTTCAGGGTGAACCAAGGACTCAGGATGGCTCGTTCGGGCTCCATGGAAATCTAATGACACCCAGATCTAATAAGCATTTTTGTCCGCCGTCCCCCTACATGTTGTGTCTAAGAGGCCGTCAGAAATGGATAGACCGCAATTGGTGGAATAAATTATTGACAAAACTGCCAGAGTTTGTTATGCTCATACTGACGAACGGTAAAGAGATTACTGTCCGAAGGCTCGGGCCGCAACAGTTTAACCCTGCAAAATGCCGCGAAAGACGCATACCTACGAGCCGAAAGGAGGGATGTCGCGTAGCCGCACTAATCCGCTCGCTGCGTCGCACAGAATCGTTTGCGGTGTCAATATATAGAAAACTTCCGCTTCCATGACTGGAAGCTGAGGGATGCAGTAATTCACGGACACCCGTTTTCTTAGAGTGGGTGGACGGGTGGACGAACCCTAGCGATTGAAGGAGAGTACACATGAAGATCAGGACTTTGCTCGCGGTTGGGCTCCTTGTGAGCGTGAGCGGGACGGTCTTTGCGGAGTTGCAGAACGTGGAGGTGGGCGGCAAGATCCGCATCCGCGGCAACTATTTCCGCTTTGACAGCCTCGGCAACCAGAGTTTCGTGGAGCAGCGGACGCGGCTGAACGTGAAGGCGGACTTCACCAACGACGTGTCGGCGTTCATTGAATTGGACAGTTACGGTAACTGGGGCGACGATTTTCGCTCCTGGTACCTGTGCGGCAATGATTTCCCGGCCAAGAAGCGCAATGAAGTGCAGCTTTACCAGGCGTACATCAATGTGAAGAACCTGTGGGGCACCCCGCTGGCCCTGCGCGTCGGCCGCCAAGAGATTGCTCTGGGCAACCAGTTCATGGTCGGCGTCAATGACGCCTCATCCCTTTTCAAAGGCCTGTCGTTTGATGCGGTCCGCCTGTCCTACGTCACCGACCTGGTGAAGGTGGACGCGATTGCCTCGAAACTGGCCGAAACCTTTGACAATTTCGGCAAGGGCGATGTTGATTTCTACACGGTCTACGGCAGCTACATCGGCATTGACGACGTTGCCATTGACGCCTACTGGATGTTCGTGCGCGACGACCAGGGGGATATCGTGACCCTGGCCAACGGCGAGACCCTCGAACAGCACACCGTCGGCGTGCGCGCCGGGGGCAGGGCGGGCAACTTCGACTTCGAGGCCGAGGGTGCCTACCAGTTCGGCGAGGTCAACGGGGTGAGGAATCCCTGGTTCCGGATTGGCAACCCCTATGCGGATGTGGAGTACGACACCTTCGGTGCCAACAGTGAACTTGGTTACACCTTTGACGCCGCGTGGCAGCCGCGCCTGTTCGGCAAATTCGCCTATCTGGGTGGCGGCAAGCCGGATGATTCGTGCTGGAGCAACGACCGCACGATGCCCTTTGACCGGCTCTTCTCGAATGTCCAGTACAGCGAGTTTCTCGACGACTACACCGCCGACAACGGTGCGCTCTCCAATGCATTTGTCTACGGCCTGGGCGTCCAGGTCCGTCCGACCGAGTGCGTGTCGCTGAAACTGCTTGCCTCGTACCTGCGGGCCGAGAAGAAGCTGAACAGCCATATCAAGGATTCAAAGGA
>CALDSM010000247.1 GCA_937923585.1 uncultured bacterium | reverse complement strand
GACCACCGAGATCTACACTCTTTCCCTACACGACGCTCTTCCGATCTATCTCCATGGTTCCCAAACTGGAGCAAGAGCAAGAAGAAAACCCTCTCGCCAGTCGGCCGAAGTGTTTCATGAATCTGTAGTTTCAAGAAAGCGGCCCGGCGCGTGATGCACCGGGCCGCCATTTCATGCCTGCTGACAACGCTTCTCAGAGAATGATCTTTTCCATGACCGCGTCGTAGCGGATGGTCTTTTCCTCGCGCTGGGCGTAGGCGGCCATGTGCAGCGCGGTCTGCACCTTGAACGCGAGTTCAGG
Source organism: uncultured bacterium (assembly GCA_937923585.1). Taxonomy (GTDB): domain Bacteria; phylum Hydrogenedentota; class Hydrogenedentia; order Hydrogenedentales; family CAITNO01; genus CAITNO01. Next base: position 4,860 of record CALDSM010000247.1, on the reverse strand, counting down.
GCCGCTCAGGGTGTTCTTGTCGCGCTTCATGCAGCACTCGATGAAGTTCTTGAAGAAGAGTTTGGTGTCCTCGGGCTGCTCGATGTGGAAGCGCTTCTCCTCCTTTTCCTTGCCGCCCTCGGCGGGCTTGAACACAATGTCCTCGTCCACGATGGTGAGCGAGCCCTCGTGGCCGCGCACGATGGGCACGCGCCCGCCCGCACCGCGGGCATCCACACCCTGGTCGTTGTTGCCCTGGGTGCCGAGCACGGCGACGCACACCTTTTCCGGGAACTCGAGCAGCATGTTGAAGGTATCGGGCACCTCGCGCTCGTTGTAGCGGTACTTGCCGCCGACGGCGACGGCCTTGGACGGGAACCCGACGCCGAGGATGTGCATGAGGGGCGTGAGGGGGTGCGGGAACAGATCGGTCACGGGGCCGCCCGAATAGTCCTCGTACATGCGCCAGCGGAACAGGCGGCTCACGTCGAAGGGGCGCTTGGGCGCGTCGCCCAGGAAGGCGTCCCAGTTCAGGTCGGCTCCGGGCCGGGCCTTGGGATCGTCTATGGGCATGCCGACCTCGCCCCAGTCGCCTACGCGGAAGTAGCCTGTTTCGCCGTGAATGGGCTGGCCGATCATGCCGTCGCGGACCATTTTGGCCATCTGGTGGTAGGCGCTGTCGGACATGGCCTGGCAGCCCACCTGCATCACCTGCTGCGACGCCATGGCGGCGCGGCAGAGTTCGCGGGTGAGTTCATACTGGCGCCAGTGCGTCAGCGGCTTTTCGCAGTAGACGTCCTTGCCCGCGAGGATGGCGTCGAGCGCCTGGTAGCCGTGGTGGTGGTCCGGCGTGGCGATGCTCACAACGTCCACGTTCGGGTCCGCGAGCAGTTCCTTGTGGTCCATATAGATCTTTTCCGCGCCGTACTTCTTTGCGGCGCGCTCGGCGCGCGGCTTGTAGATGTCGCAGACGGCGGTGATCTTCACGTTCATCTTCTGGTCTTCGCGCAGCCATTCATAGCTGCTCATGTGCGCGCCCGCGCGCCCGCCGCAGCCGATCTGGCCGACGCGGACGGTCTCGTTGGGGCTGGCGGCCTCGGCGCGCAGCCAGGGCGCGGTGGCGGCGGCCACGGAGCCCGCCAGCACGGCATGGCGCATGAATTCCCGGCGGGTTGATCCCGACGCTTCGGCCGGATGTCCTGTGTTCTCCGACATGATCAAAAGCCTCCTTGCTTGTTGGTTGTGTTTATGCGGCCCTGCTTCAGGCATCCAGTTCCTGCAGGACTTTTGTCAGGCACGCCAGGGAGCGGACTGCCTCGTCCTCGGTGCCGCACTCGACGGACAGCACGCCCCTGTAGTCCGCCTTCTTGAGCCGCGCCACGAGCCGTTTCCAGTCAATCACGCCGTCGCCGCAGGCGCAACCGACGGCGGTGCCGGTGACCTTGCCGCGCTCGGCTTCGGCCTGCTTCACCGAGATGTCTTTCGCGTGGACATGAACCACCTTGTCAATCACGGCCTCCAGCATTTCATAGGGGTCCGAACCGGAAAGGAAGGTGTTGCCGCAGTCATAGTTGCATTTGATCCACGGCGAATCTACCAGTGACAGGATGCGCACCATGCGGTCAATCTTGCCGGTGTACGGCCCATGCTGCTCGACGGCGATGTACACGCCGTTTTCCTCGCATGATTCAGCGATGGCGCGCAGGTTGATCCGCATGAGATTGTAGGCCTCGGTCTCGTCGAGCCACTTGGGCGGATACATGTCCTCGGTGATTTGGACCACCTTCACGCCGAGTGCCCTGGCGTATTGAAGACCCCGCTTTGCATAGAGGACGCCGAATTCGGGACTGAGCAGGTCCGAGTGCGACGACAGGCCGCTGATCTGCACGCCCGCCTCGTCGCACATTTCCTTGATGACCGAGGGGTCCGTGTCCATGCTCGTCACATGGCAGTAGCCCGCGTTGGACAGCAGGCAGCGGCCGTTCAGGAAGCACGGCTCGACCCACTTGTAACCAATCTCCCCGGCGCGCTTGATACCCCAGGCGAGGCTCTTGTCGGCGTGCCGGACGTATTCCAGATTGATGCCGACACCCATGCGGCCGTTGGGATCCCAGGGTGCGCCGGGCTTTTCAGGCGCGGCGGTCTGGGCCGTCTGGGCAACCGCTGAAACGGCCGCTCCCGCGACCACTGCACTACTCATGAATTCGCGCCGGGTCGAGCCGGACGATTCAGACGGGTGGACTGTGTTCTTCGACATGATGCAACACCTCCTGGGTCGGGGTTACTTGGATACTTCCTCTTTTGCCGGTCTGCGGGCCGCCACCCATTCCTTGTAGGCGGCCCCGACCTGTTCCGCGCCGACCTTGCCGTCCCACAGCGCGACGCCGTAGCGCAGCGCCAATGGTTTTCCGGGTTCAATCGTCAACGGTTCGCGGTAGACATTCAAGGTGGCCGACTGGTAGGCGAAGCCCACCGGCATGGTGAAGAACGTGGTGGGATGGCGGGCGTTGTTCGGGTCGGAAAAGATTGCCACGGTCACCGGCTTGCCGTCGCACGGGGCGGTGTAGGCGCACCATTCGGCGGGCACATTGTGCTCCTCGCCGCGGATGATCTCGCCCGGCTTGCCGGAGGAATTGAAGAAGGCGCCGATCTTGTCCATGGACTCCTGGAAGCGCATGCCCAGCCCCGCATAGTGCGAGCCGGTGAGTTTGGCCGGTGCCCCCTCGGGCGCCTCCAGTTTCATGCGCCAAGTGACCACGGCCGGACCGTCGGGCTTGGGCAGGGCCGCGCGCACCGCGCGCCTTTCCTTGAGCAGCACCTTGCCGTCGGGTGCGGTCCAGTCCAATTCCTCCGCCACGCCGTTCTCGCGGGTCTTGAAGGACTTCGACACTTCGCGCCCGCAAGTGTCAAGTTCCGACCAGAAGTCCACGTCGTTGACCGTCAGCGCGAACATGAGCCCGTGGTGGTGGATATGGTCGGCTACTTGGTCCCGGATGACGTTGATGCCCGAGGGCGTGTACAGGCTCTGCACGTAGGATTTGAACGGTGCGGGACCCTTCATGTAGGTGAATATCGTCTTGTCCCCGCATTTGACGGGAACGGCGTCTTCCGCCCATGAGGCTGCGGCGAACGCCGCCAGCACAGCAACCACCAGTCCTGACCTGACCATCGGCGCGTACCTCCAAAGGTGTTCGGACCCGCCCGGAGTGACTCCGGAAGCGGAGGTAATGGTAAGCAGATGGGCGGCGGCGATCAAATGGATCGAACCGCAGAACTGGGGCTGTAGCCAAGCCCGGCCGACGGGACGTTCCCGCCTTCCGGACCTTCCAAAATCATGCCTTCCGTCATTCCCGTGAAAACGGGAATCTAGGACTCCGCGCGCATGCGCAAGTTTTCGAAAAGCCTGGATTCCCGTTTTCACGGGAATGACGGGGAGGGGAGGGCTTTTCCGGTCTGTGCAGTTGGTTATGCAAGTGCCGGATCCTATTGGAAGGCTGCCTTCGCGGGAGTGACGGGCGCTCCCAGTAGGGCGAAGGCTTCGCACTTTGTGGAGACTGGCGGACATCAAGAGCCGGCAGGGATGCCGGCGCTCCCAGTAGGGCGCTCCACGTGGGGGCGCTTCCGGTAAGGCGAAGGCCTCGCGCTTTGTGCGGGCCGGTGGATGGCCTATAATGGGGGCCATGGTCCAGCGGATTGAGGAGCAGCCCAAGCATGATGGACAAGCCGAGCCTTGCCGACTTTCGCCGTGAAGTGACGGTGGAGCGGATGGAGATCCTTCCGGTCCGCTATCCGACCGTGATGCCTTTTCGCTTCTGCCAGAGCCCGGTGTCGGGGCCGGGGCGGCCCGCCGCATTCGTCAAACTCACCGCCAGCGACGGTACCGTGGGTTGGGGACAAAGCGTGCCTTCACCGCGCTGGGGCGGGGAACCGCTGGAAAGCGCATGCTTCACGCTGGAACTGTATTTCAAGCCGGTGGTGCTGGGAAAGAATCCGTTCGACATCGAGGACATCCACCGGGCCATGGACGCCGAGGTGCCGGATGCTGCCGACACCGCGCTGGCCATCACGAAGGCGGGGGTGGACTTGGCGCTGCATGACCTTTGCGGGCGCATCGCGGGAAAGAACGTGGCGGAGATGTGGGGGAGGCCCACGGGCCGGCCCGTCGAACTGAGTTGGACCGTGAGCCCAGCCGACCCGGACAATGCGGACAATTGGGTGGCGTCGGGCCGCGCGGACGATTACCGCCATTTCAACATCAAGGTGGGGCCCGACCTGGAAAAGGACCGCCGTCTCTGTCAGGCGGTGAAGCGGCTTGCACCGGAGTGCTTCCTCTGGGCCGACGCCAACTGCGGCTATGACGAGGCCACGGCACTGCGCGCCGTGGTGGAACTGGCCGATGACGGTGCGGCGGTTTTGGAACAGCCGCTGCGGCCGCACTGCATCACGGGCTATCAGCGGGTTCGCGAGGCGGCGCGGCTGCCCATTGTGATGGACGAGGGCCTGGTGTCGCCGGAACAGTTGCGCGAGTATCTGGCGCTGGGCTGCTGCGACGGTGCGGCCATGAAGCCCGCGCGCTGCGGCGGGCTGCTGTCGGCGCGGCGGCAGGTGGAGATGCTGCGCGCGGGCGGGCACCTGTTCCTGGGCAGCGGGTTGACGGACCCGGACGTGTCGCTGGCGGCGTCCCTGACCCTGTACGGTGCCTACGGCCTGGAACGGCCGGCGGCGCTGAACGGCCCGCAGTACCTCGGGCTGAGCCTGCTCAAGCAGCCGCTGTATCCGGTGGACGGATTCCTGTCGGCGCCGACGGGGCCGGGTCTGGGCGTGGAGGTGGATGAGGACGCGGTGCGGGCGCACTGCTGTTATCCGCATTGGAAATGAGCG
>CALDSM010000246.1 GCA_937923585.1 uncultured bacterium | reverse complement strand
CGGGCTGCGTTGGTACGGGCCGGAACGTCGCGGGTTTAAACCCGGTCACCCCAATCCAATCAACTGCCGGACGCTATCTGTGGGAAGGGCTTGGTATGAACAGAAACGCCATCTTCTCTCGGGCCGTTCCACTGCTCCTTGCAGTGCTTTGTCTCGGATTCCGCTCCTTCGCGGAAAACCCCGCCCCATCCGCAGCGCGAGACGGTTCCAACGCGCTTTCCAGCACTCCTGACACTTCAGCCAAGGATCAATCTCCCCTTCACGACAAAACCCTTGTCGTCCGTCTCTACGGCGATGGCAGCGCGCCGTCCGTATTTCAAAGAATCGAGATGGTAATTCACCATGAAGACGGCTGTGCGGGAGGCGTCGAGGCGACGGCAAAAGGTCCCATGCCTTATTTTTTGCTGGACAAGAGGGAAATTCCGGAGGACTCGGTGCTGCTCATCATGCCTGAGGACCAGGCGGATCCGACGGTAAGAGAGCACCTGGGCAACTGCGTGCTCACGCCCTTGATGCAAAAGGGACGCTGCTATTTTTGCCTGAATCGGCACGGCCGAAAAGTGCAGGTCACGGATGCGCTGGGCGCACCCATTGCCGATGCCATGCTGGAGTTCCGCTTCAATGCAGCCGTCCGGAAAAAGACTGTCGCGCTTCGATACGGTTCATGGCGCACGGACGCGGCAGGATATGCCGAGCTGCCGGAGATGGGGCCGTACCTCGTTGTCGCCGAGGCGTTTGTCGCGCAACCGGCCTACGGAACCGCGTGCGTCAGAAATCCCGACTACAGGCGCAGAATAGACACCCCCCTTGTCGCCGAGGGAACGGAGGCGCGGGAACGCGCGCTGCGCGGCCGCGTGGTTGATGCCGAGGACCGCCCTGTCGAAGGGGCAATTGTCTCCGTCGAGTCCGTGGCGCCACCGGCCGGCATCGAAACGCGCCTCAGCCCTCCCGCCATTGTCCTGACCGACGCCAAGGGCTGCTTTGCGCTGCTCACCGGAAATTCCAGGCTTCCCGCGCGCAGCCTCTACCGCTACAAGGTTGCACCGCCTGCAGGTGCTCCCTGTGTCAACTGCGACGGCGAGGCAACCAACGACGCGGAAACGGTGATTCGTCTTGAACGGGGGGCCTTCCACACGTTCATCTTCAAGGACGAGTCCGGCCAAATCATAAACGACAAGATATTTGGCTGTATCTCCCGCAAAGGCACTCGCTTCGGGCTTGACAGTGACGAGGTGCGGTCAGGGGCCGTTCTGGCCAATGGCACCTATTCCGCAATCATGCAACACGTCACAGAAGAAAAGGTTTCCACCGCACCTGGCAGCGAATCCCAGCATTCGACATCCGAACCCGTGACGTTTCCGGAGATCGAAGTCACAGACAGCAGTCCGAAAGAACTCGTCTTCAGCCTGGCGGGGGTTCACGGCCTTGTATTCCGCGGCGAAGTTCTCCATGCGAAGACACAGGCGCCGCTGGACGGCGTTCTCGTGACCACGGGCGGCCTACCGGCGAAAGCCCTGCGCCCTGAAGAGCAGCAGTGGCTGAGCCCCCTTGTCTCTGACGCCAATTCAGGCAGTGTGCAGGATTCGACCTTTACCCGAACGGACAAGGATGGCCATTTTGAACTGACGCTGACGCCCGGACAGAAATGTGACAGACTGGCCCTGTGGGCGCGAGACTTCCTCCCCTACAAGCATCGGCCCCAGGAAACAAAGCCGGACGACGACGGTGCCCCGAACCTTGAGAAAATCCCCATGTTTCCCGCCGGAATGCTGTCCTTTCAGGTCAACTCTGAAGAAGCGCGCGAGGAATACATCGCCACGTGGAAGTTCGAGGAACCCACACCGTCTTTGTGTGCCTTTACTCTTTGGGACAGTCTCCTGGGCGGGCTCGCGGGCCTGGCGCCGCATCTACTGCAGGACAATCTGCACCGGGTCAACCGTCCCGTACATCTCTACATCCCGGCCGGAGCGGCAGTGTCACTTGAGATCAGAAGCCTCCGTCGGTTTTCACGCTGCCTCGTCTTGCCGCGCCGATTCGACCTGGCGCAGGGCGAGACGCTAAACCTCGAACCCTTTACATTTCCGCCTGCCATTGACGTGTCCGTTCAGGTAGTGGACGAGCATGGCAACCCCTATGAGAGGGTGCCTGTCCACCCAAGGGTAGGCAAGTTCGGTGATCCGCCGATTTATACAGACGACAAGGGCAAGGCCACGATTTCCCTGCCGCCCGATTCGAGCGGAACCCTGTCGCTTGCGAAGAAGACTCGGGATGGCATCGGACCGGACATCGTGATCTGTCCATTTTCCCTGCATGGAAACGTCCCGGACAAGAGCCCCTATGTGTTGGTTCTGCCCAAACAGGATGCACCGCAGGTGTTCGGAAACACAGCACAAACCGATTCTGAGAAAAGCCCAGACGGGTTGGCTACGCCAATCAAGGACGCGCCGCGAGTGTTGGGAAGCAAGACGAATATCAGTTTCCCCCAACAACCTAAGCTCCGACTACGCCACTTGTATCAATTGTCCCTCCCGGCGGGCAATCTCGATGATGGCGCTTGCCGTATCGTCGCTCCATTGCCGGACACCGCAGACGATGGGCTCAATCCGGATGTCGGTCCGAGCCGCCACATGCTGAATTCAGGCGCAAGTGTGAATCTGGTCTGATCTTTGTGATCTTTGCGTTCCTTGCGGTTGTCGGAAGAGGGCGGATCACCGCAGAGACCGCAAAGAACGCATGGAGCGAAGACCACGTTGCCTGGGGAAACACGCTTCCGGCATGCGTTGCAGGTCTGTTCTATTCAATGGGACCCTCAGAGCCCGAGCCCAGAAGAAACACGTTGAACCCGGCGCCGCGCCATGCGTCGCGGTCAATGAGGTGGTGCGTGTCGTAGAGATTTCTGTCGCACATCAGCGTTGCGGCCCGATGCGGATCGAGTGCCGCGTAGGTGTCGTGGGCGGTGAGGATGACGGCGCAGTCGGCCTCCCTCAGACACGCGTCCAGCGGCAGGATTACCACCGGCGCCCGCTTGACGAGCGGGTCGTGGGCGCGCACTTCACAGCCCTTCTCGCGCAAGAGACGGATCACTTCGAGCGCGGGGCTTTCGCGCAGGTCGTCCACGTTGCCTTTGTATGCCAGACCAAGCGCGGCAATAACCGGATTCGGCCTGTCGCCGACAATCTCCATTATTTGATCCGCAACGTGGGCGGGCATGGCGTCGTTGCGTCTCCGGGAGAGACCGATGATCGGCGTGTCGGCGGGAAAACGCTCGACCAGGAACCACGGGTCCACGGAGATGCAGTGTCCACCTACGCCGGGTCCCGCCTGGTGCAAATTCACGCGCGGATGACGGTTGGCGAAACGGGCCACATTCCAGAAATCAATGCCCAGTTTCTCGCAGAGCATCGCGGTTTCGTTGGCAAGCGCAATGTTCACGTCGCGGTAGGTGTTTTCGATAATCTTCACCATCTCGGCGGTGGTCGTGTCGGTGAGGAAGATCTCGCCGTCCACGAAGCGGGTGTATACCTCGCGGGCGCGCTCCGCGCTGGCCCTGTCATATCCGCCGATCACGCGGTCATTGGCGATAAGTTCGGCCAGGATGCGGCCCGGCAGCACCCGTTCCGGACAATGGGCCAAGTAAAGGCTCTCCCCTAGCTTGAGTCCGCTCTTTTCCAGGATCGGCTTGACCAATTCCGCGCAGGTGCCCGGCGGCGAGGTGGATTCCAGTATGACCAGATTACCCCGGCGCAGGTGCGGGACAATGGCCTCGGCGGCGTCCACCACGCAGCGCATGTCGGCGTGCTTGTCCGGCGTGATCGGCGTGGGCACGGCGATGATGAACGTGTTCGCGGGCTCCGCCGCGGCGGCGGTGCGCAGGCGGCCTGAACCTATGGCGGCTTGCACAATCAGTTTCAGCCCCGGCTCCTCAATGTGAATGCCTCCCCCGCCCACCGTGTCCACCACCGCGGGATTGCTGTCCACACCCAGAACCATGGCCCCGCTGGTGGCGAGCATGGCGGCGGTGGGCAGGCCGATGTAGCCCAGCCCCATCACGCAGATGTCGTACCGAACCTCTTCCGCCATACCGCCTCCGTTTCTCGTACCGTTCTACCTGATTGGCTCAAAGACCGACACGCGCGCCCTTTTTTGAGTGCGGTGGCCATGCCGCCGCTTTCTCTTGCGCAGGCCACACATCCACCATCGCGTCATTGCCACGGCAAGGAAAAGCGGCGGCATGGCCACCGCACTCAAAAAAGGAGCCGTTACTGCTCCGCAAATTCGATCCGGCCCTTCTTGTTCTTCATTGTCAATTGTCACGCTGTGATAGCTCATTTCTTCTTCGCGAGCGTTTCCATATGGTCCGCGATGTGAACGGCGGCGCGCCCGTCCCCATAAGGACTGGGACGGCCCGTCATCGCGGCGTGCGCCGCATCATCATGCAGCAATTCCCCGACCGCGTCAATGATGCGGTCCGGGTCGGTGCCCACCAGGCGGGCCAGGCCCGCCTCAACCGCCTCGGGCCGCTCGGTCACGTCGCGCATAACCAGCAGCGGCACGCCCAGCGAGGGGGCCTCCTCCTGAATGCCGCCCGAATCGGTCAGCGCGAGGCGCGCACGCTTGAGCAGGTGTATGAACTGGAGGTAATCCAGCGGATCAATCAGGTGCAACCCCGGCATCCCGCGCAGCGGCGCAACGGCGGCGCGCACATTCGGGTTGGGATGCACGGGAAACACAATGTCCACGCCCGGATTGCGGCGCGCGATTTCCAGGAGCGCCGTGCTGATGCCGTTCATGGCGCCGCCAAAACTCTCGCGCCGGTGCGCCGTGACCAGCATCATCGGGCGTTCCTGCCCCAGCGACTCCAGCAGCGGGTCGTCAAAGCGGTGCGGCAGCGAGGCAATGTGCCTCAGCGCATCCACCACGGTATTGCCCGTGACGACAATGCGCCGCGGCGAAATGCGCTCGAAAAGCATGTTTTCCCGCGCCTCCTCCGTCGGTGCGTAGCGCCAGTCGCACATGTCGTCAATCATGCGCCGGTTCATCTCCTCCGGGAACGGCCGCCACTTGTCGCGCGTGCGCAACCCGGCCTCGACATGCCCCGACAGCACCTTTTCATAGAAGCAGGCGAGCGCGGCGGAAAACGCGGTCGTGGTGTCTCCGTGGT
>CALDSM010000245.1 GCA_937923585.1 uncultured bacterium | reverse complement strand
TGGCGGTACTGTTGCTTGTTTCGATGAGCGCATCCGCGGCGGAAGTCCCTGCCGCCAAGCGGCCGCCGCAGTTTCGCCGGGTCTATTTCAACCCGCTGGTCAAGTCCGACACGCCCGATTTTCCCTGGATTCTCTTCCACGCCGACCACCGGGATGGGGTCCGCACCGCATTGCGCGAACTGGCCGACACCACGGGCGTGAATCTTGTTGACATATTTGTCCTCATCGCCCATTCCCTGAAGGATCCCAAGCAGGCACCCCGCGCCGGTCAGCCGTTGAGGGAGTGGGCCAATGAGGCCTATGTGGACAACGTGGCCGCTTTCGTGGACGACTGTCACGATGCGGGGCTGTCAGTGGAACTGGACCTGGCGTCCAACCTGTGGGTGCCCTATTCGGTGGACCCCGAACGTCAGATCGGAAATTCGGCGCACTGGCCCAAGCCCGACGAGACGCCCTGGGACGAGTCGGCAACGTGGTACCGCGAAATGATCATCGCCGTCGAGGCCAGGGCACGGCACCCGGAAAGCATCGCGCTCTGGTGCATGATGGGCAACCACACGCTGGGCGGCGCCGAGCCCTGCCTCTGGAACCGCGATGACAACCCCGCCGTCCTGACGAACACCGAGAAGTTTGTGAAGGCGGTCTGGCCCGTGTTCCGTGCCGCCGGAAAGCGGCCCAAGGCCCCGCCCATCATGTTGCCCATCTTCGCCGATGACGCCTACTGGTCAAGGAAGACGCCGACAGACCGGCTCAGCGCGTTCACCAATCTCAAGAAGTGGATTGTGGACGATTTGGCCATGCCGCCCGACTACTGGGTCATGACCACCTACGCCCTCTGCGACCCCGCACCCGACGGCGTCTTCTACCTCCGCAGAATCGTTGAGATTCTCGGCCGCGAGAATGCCTCCCGCATCCTCTCCACCGACCTGAAAGGCCCCGGCCATGACGACGTGCGCGGCGCCATCGTCTCCATTGAGGGCCGCACCGGACGCGAGCTGCTCCAATGGCATTTCGACAAATGCGCCGAATACGGCTTTGCGGGATGGTGGATGTGGGCCTGCCAAGACACCCCAACCGCGCACAGCGGAATCCGTGACATCAAGGGAAACTGGAAACCGGAACTTGTCCGGGTCGTTCGCGACCAGAAAAGGACCGTCGCCCCTGCCGGTTCCCCGTCACTCAAATGACGCCGCTGCAATGCGGCGAGCAACTCTTCCAAATGGACAAAAGCCCCGGGGCCGTTACAACGGCCCCGGGGCGGCAAACATGTGGACAAACTGCTATTGGAGAATCGTGTTGCCCTGTACCAGCTTGGCAACAGCGTCCTCAAAGGAGGCGGTGAAAACCAGGCTCCCCGGGCTGGCCTGCACACCCTCCAGGAACGGAATGGTTGCCGCGCCGTCCTGCACGACACCCCGGCCAATCGGAACCGGGTCCTTCTCCTGGCCGGTCTGGAACACCGTGATGATCGCGCCGTTCTGCGGATACTCCAGATTCACGCCGTTGAGCAGCAGACGGTACTTCAGCGTCGCCGGCAGCGTGACCAGATAGGGGTAGCCTTTCCAGATTTGCAGCGTCGGGTCGCCGATGCAGTGCCACAGGTAAAGCTCGCTCACCGCGCTGCCGCTGTCGATGACCTCGCCCATCACCGGGAATCCCACCTTCGACATCAGGTAGATCTTGCCGTAGTTGAGGATGTCGCCAAGGCGGCGGTGCACCGTGGCTGCGCCGTACGTGGGCAGCGCATTGGGCCAGATCGCGTCGAAGAACCCCTGCGTGAGCGTTGAGTTCGCCCAGCTCGGGCTGTTGCGCGTGTCGCCGAGAATGCCGACCGCGCCCGCGTTGGCCTTGCGCAGCAGCTTCTCCGCGAAGTACACGCCGCCCACCGTGGTGCCGTATGCGCCGCCCGCCGTTTCGTTGTCCCAGAAACCGCTGGCGCAGTTCACGCTGAACACCACCGGAAGCAGCGCTCCGTTGGTCAGGCTGTCAATGTTTGGCAGTTCGTACGACGGATGGCTCCAGCCTTCCTGCCAGCCGTGGTCCCGGTGCATCACCAGGAACCGGCCCGCGTTGATCGCGGCCGTGATGTTCGCCGTTGTGCCGTTCCAGGCAAACCCGCTGCCCGCGCCAATCGCCGCCGGAAGCAGCGTTCCGTCATAGTAGCGCCGCGGTGTGCCGGTGCCCGTTTCCATATAGATCCGGTCCACCGTCTTGCCCGCGTTAACCATCACATTCCGGGCAAATTCCGAGATCTCGATGAAGGTGCGCTGGTCGGTGCCCGGATTGGACACGTCGCGGCAGCACTGGAACTGCGAGGCGACGGCCGCATTGGCGTAGAACGATGCAACCGCCGGCGGGGTCTGCTCGTACTGGATGATCTTGTTCACCACCGTGTTTGCCTGGTCGAGCGTGTCCACGGGAATCCGGCCGACCGCAAAATCAGGCACCGTGTCGGTCCCCACCGCGCCCAGAATCGCATACGGCCAGTCCGTGCCGATGCCGCTGACATAGAACGGCGCGATGAACTCAGCGTCGCCCAGCAGCAGGATGTACGACGGCTTGATCAGCACCGAGGCATAGTGATTCTGGATGAACGCATCAATTTCCTCCTTGGTGATGCGGCCGGTAACGCCCGACCCCGTGCCGCAGGTGAAGACGTTTGTCGAAATGCCCTTTGTCCTCTTCCACGTGGCCAGCGTGTTGGCCGCCGCCAGGAAGTCCGGATGGGTCAGGATCATCAGTTCTTCGCCCCGGATCCGGCTGATGACGCCCGCCGACAGATAGTTCTGCACGGAGACCCTGTTAATCACGCCGCTGGTGAGAACGGGGGTGGCATCCTCGAAAGGCCCCACCATGCTTTCCGACTGGAAGGCGCCCGTTCCGCCCCGGAACGACACGTCGGCCTCGATGCCCTTGAAGAGCGTGAGCCGCTGGCTCAGGGGACGGTACTGGCCGCCCGCGACCTCCAACAGGTAGAGCTGAACATCGCGCGCCTCGCCAAGCGGGGTCAGGGTGACCGGATTGGGCGGGTAGGGCGCGTCGCTCGCATACAGTTCGCCGTTGCGCAGGAAGGGCTTGTCGGCAAATTGCGGGTCTATTTCGACCAGATCCTCCGGCGTCTCCTGGGCCGGGTACAGGTTCATTTCGATGGTCTCGGCCTCTTCCGGGGCCGCCTTGTTCAGCACCACCTCCGGTGTTGAGCCCAGCGGCGCGGCAATCAGCCGGCGGAACACCGGTACCGCCGGGGTGCCGGGTTCTCCGCCAAGCGCGTCCATGCCGGCAATGTGCACCTGCGTGAAGACCTCGGGCGTGGCCTTGGCGCCTGTTTCCACCACAAGCGTCCGCACAATTGGCTCGCCAAACAGACCCGAGGCACCCAGTCCGGCGCTGTCCTGCACGCCGACTTCGGCGTCCGACTCCAGGCCGAGGCGCTCCGCGCCGGGGCAGGCGGCCTTGTCTGCAATGGCCATGAGCATGTCATGGCGAAGCATGCGGCCGCGGTTGTACAGGTCTTCCGCCGTCGGCACGGCTGCCCCGGTGCGGAAATCCTGCGCCAGCGCAAGGTACTCCTGTAGTTTCAGGCCGGCGTCGCAGGGCGCATCGCCCCGGTACAGCAGTTCGGCCTCACCCAGCACACCCAGCAGTTGCGCCTGCTGGGCCGGCGACAGCACGTCTGGCGGGGTGCCCGCAATTTCTAGGACCAGTTCGGACATTCCGCCGAGGACTTCGGCAAGGGCATGCACCGAGGTCGGCGTGGCCGACACCTCCGCGCCAAGCGAGTAGTTGGGCACATCGTCAAAGGCATAGGCCATGTAGAAGTACTTCGTGCCGTTGGCCGCCGTCGTGTCGGTGTGCTGCGTGCCTGCGCCCTCAAAAATGGTCGCGCCGTCTGTCGGACCCGTCGGGGCCGACCCGGTCTTCCTCTGGATGCGGACACCCTGCAAATCACCGTCTGCGGGGTTTGTCCAAGCCAGCGCAACTTGGGCGTCACCGGCTGTTGCGGTGAAGGCCGTCACCGGACCCGGTGGAGTGGTGTCCTTGGGGCATCCTGCCAGAAACACCGTGCAAAGCACGGCGACCGGGAGCAGCAACCGTACCAACGGCGCTGTTCGCTCCGTTCCATTCCTTTCCGTAATCATAATCTTCTCCTTTTGGGACAACGGCCCCACGGCCCTGCAAAACGCCGCCGATGAGAACCCTTGTGCCGGTTGGAAGTTGACCGGCGGGCAGCCGGTCCGCCGGGAAATCTGAAGGGTAAGCCTGCGGGAGGGTCAAGTTCCCATCGCATCAGATGGGGTGCATGAACGTTGGGGTATGTGCCGCACCACACCGGTTTGCCCCCTGTGCATTCGCACGCAAACAGACGGAAACCGCGCCGGCGCCTGCTTAGGGACTGTGCTCGTGGGGCCAGCATCCTCCCCGGAAGACAACTGGTTGCCGCAGTACAGCTTTCTCGTGCTTCATGACACTATTCCGCCTTCTGTAGCCCCCGACGGGCACGAACCAATCACTTGTTTTCCGGTCCTGTGTACTGAAGAAGGCGCTTGTCAAACTGCACAAGCGATAACTTTTAACAGTATACACAATTTGCGGGATTTAGCAAGGGAAATTTGCGGCGGTTGGGTGAGCGGACACGCGGGGAATCCGTGCCGGCAACGTCACCATTGAGGCGTTCCGCCTGTCTCTTGTAGGATGCCCCTGTCTTACGCCGGTATCTTTGCCCGCGTGGCCTTGCGAAATGGAAAGGGCAGCATAATCATGGGTGTCTATTCGGGTCGGTTCAGGCTGGTTGGTACCGCCTTGGTATGCATAACGCTCGGTTGCTTTCGTGTGCAGGGTGCCGAGCCGTTCCCGGGTGCCATTTCGGAGTATCACGGCCATGAACGCCATGATTTCACCGTGGACGGCTGCAACGCCATCGTCATCGTTCCCAAAACACCCGCCGCGGGTAACCCTTGGGTCTGGCGCGCCGAATTCTTCGACCACCATCCCGAAGTGGACCTCGCGCTGGTCGCCAAGGGTTTTCACCTGGTCTTCCTCGAAGTGGGGAACACCTTTGGATGTCCCAAGGCCATGGCCCACTGGGACGTCTTCTACAATCTCCTGACCCAAGAACACGGCCTCTCCAAGAAACCCGTGCTGGAAGGCCTGAGCCGCGGCGGGCTGTATGTCTACAACTGGGCCGCCGCCAACCCCGAAAAGGTGTCCTGCGTTTTCGGCGACAACCCGGTCTGCGATTTCAAGAGCTGGCCCGGCGGCAAGGGGAAAGGCCCCGGCAGTCCCGACGACTGGAAGAAACTCATACAGGACTACGGGTTTGCCTCAGAAACCGAGGCAATGGCCTACACCAGGAACCCCGTGGACAACCTCAAACCCCTCGCGGACGCGAAGGTTCCCCTCATTCACATCGCTGGAGACGCCGATGAAGTGGTGCCCTTTGAAGAGAACACGGTGGTTCTCAAAGAGCGTTACGAGAAGCTCGGCGGGCAAATGAAACTGATCGTGAAGAAAGGCTTCAAGCACCACCCACACGGCATGGACAACCCCACGCCCGTGGTCGAGTTCATTTTAGAGCACGCGGATTAAGGCTCACCCCACCAGAGAAAGTTCAAAGAATTCATGGAGGCATAAGATAATATCAGAGCGGTGCAGGTGGCAACAAGCAGTAGAAGATGAAGGCCCGACATCGGCTGACAGGCTGTCCGGCATAGATGCCCAATGGCCGAATACACTCAAGGCTATTGCATTTTGACCGACGATGTTATATAACATAGGCATGGCACGCGGAAAATCTGGCAGAATCGTACTCGAAATAGATCCCTCACGGAAGGATAGTCTCTATGCCGTTCTGACCCGGGACGGCATGACGTTGAAGGACTGGTTTCTTGAGCAGGCTGAGGAGTACATGGCCAATCGGGGCCAAATGTCCCATCTTGGGCCATCGGCTGTTGCCGAAGATCAGGCTCATTATGAGACTGAGTCAACATTCAATGCCACACACAACAAGAAATCACAAAGCAATCTACCACCACAGGCCAAGCCCAGATGAATTTCATCGCGCTAGAATCAAAGCAGAAGCTTCGCGGGGGGTTTTATACAGAGCCCTGCATTGCCGACTTCTTGGTCAGATGGATCAGTGCGGCAAACCCCGCGTCCTTGTTAGAGCCTAGCTGTGGCGACGGGGCCTTTCTAGAAGCCCTTGAAAAACGGGGCATTGCAAGCCTCAAGAAGATTCTCGCATGCGAGTTGAATGAGGCAGAAGCACAGAAGGCGGCCCACCGAACAGAACTCACGGTTCAAGTTCTAAATACGGACTTTCTCCGCTGGTATCTTTTTCGGGCACAGAACGTCGAAAGCTTTGATGCAGTGGTGGGTAATCCTCCGTTCATTCGCTACCAGTACTTGCCAGATGAGCAGCAGTCACTAGCCTCGGAGATTTTTGCGCAACTTGGACTGCCCTTCACCAAGCACACGAACGCGTGGGTGCCGTTTGTCCTGGCCTCAATTAAGCTTCTTCGTCCGGGCGGGCGGCTCGCGATGGTTGTCCCCTCTGAAATATTCCACATCCCGCATGCTCAATCTCTACGACGCTATCTTGCCGAACAGTGTTCCCGAGTCTTGGTCTTGGATCCCGAAGAAATTTGGTTCGACGACACCCTGCAAGGAACCGTGCTGCTGCTTGCCGAGAAGAAACAGTATTTAGCCGAAAAAGGAAAAGGCGTTGCTATCATCCCGGCAAAGAGTCGCCACGTGTTGTCAAATGACCCCGAGATCTATTTTCAGAATGCCACCTACACGAACGGAGTTACCATCGAGGGAAAATGGATGCCTGTTTTTCTCTCAGCTTCCGAACGGACCCTCCTTTCGCAACTCAGGTGCCGGGACGACATCAAGACATTTTCGGACGTTGCTTCCGTCGATGTCGGAATTGTGACCGGAGCGAACAAATTCTTCCTTGTTTCAGATAGTACCGTGGGGGAGTTTAGCCTGCATCAGTGGGCGTACCCTATGTTCGGCCGAAGCGACCACGTGCAGGGGTTAATATACTCCACAAAGGATCATGAGGCCAACAAGGGCAATGGCTTGCCGGCCAATTTTCTGTGGTTCCAAGAGGAACAAATAGATACGTTTCCAATAAACGTAAGGCAGTACTTGGACATCGGTCTGAGCCAGAGCCTTCATACCCGTTTCAAATGTCGTACGCGAAAGACTTGGTATAAAGTGCCTTCCGTCTATACTGCACCAATCGCAATGTTGAAGCGGGCACATCACTACCCCCGACTTGTTCTTAATAGCGCTGATGCATATACGACCGACACTGCCTACAGGATATGTCCAATAGGAATCAAGCCGGAGGCGTTGGTATATGGATTTGTAAACAGCCTCACGTGTCTTACTGCTGAACTGGAAGGTCGGCACTATGGAGGTGGTGTTCTGGAACTTGTTCCCTCGGAAATTGAACGGCTCCTTGTTCCCATCACAAAAGCCAGCTGCAAAGATCTCGCGGCGGCAGATCGCAGATTCAGAGGAGCAAAGAACGATTCTGAATTTCTGTGCGAACAAGACGCTCTAGTTCTTGGGAAAATCGGTTTAACCACATCCGCCCAAGAGTCACTTCACGATGCGTGGATGAGACTGCGGGATCGTCGCCACCGGATAGCTGTGGCTGAGACTCAAGACCCTATGCTTGATGTTGTCTAGAATCATGTGCCTCTGCAAATCACCGATCATCTATGTCGACAAAGAAAGGGGCTTGGTCTTCGGGAGTTTCATAGAGCGAGAATACCGTGTTTGTTAAGTTCTCTCGAACGACTATTGGCACAAATTCCCGGCCCCACCTTAGAATTGTTGTGTAGTTGTCCTGTCCTGCCTCCCCCGAGGGTTTATGGCTGATTTCAAAGTTGCGAATGCCATAATCGGTGCCTCTAATGAACACACGCATGGGAATAAAAGTATGTTCCTGATCTGAATGACGACCGTGTTCGCGTTCCCAATAATGATCTGCAAATAGACGACGGAAATAGGTCGTCTGATCTATTCGCTGTCCCTGGGAATCTTCGAATCTAGCCTGTGTTAAACGAACGCCTCCAACATGATGACTCCCCTCATTGACCTGTAAAGCGTCGGACTGCGGCAATGACTTTCGCCAGACCAAGAGCCTCATCTCTGGTCTCGGAGATACATGAGGCTCGCCTCTCTCGGGTTCTTCTGTCTGGGGCAGGACAGGCTCTTCCTCGCGTAATGCCCGTGGAAGCAGCGGGGCCCGAGGAACATCAACAGCGCCAAAGGGCGAAGTTGGAATCAAAGCTTGTCCCGAAAGAGGGGAGCGTAACCGCTTAAGTCGTTCCCGCCGTGCATCCACCTCAGACAGTAGTTCCCCGCGCTCAATCAATAGCCTGAGTAGTTCGGTGTCGAGCGGTCTAACCGTTAATCCGTGTGGACTTAGAAAAGGATCGAGTGGGATACGAATCCGGTCATATTCCAGAACATCGCTTGGGATGCTGAAATCATATCGCGTTGCTGCTTCATAGTTTGTGTAAAAACCTCCGTCGGTAAGATTGTTTGATCCAAGAATAAGCGTTACAGATGAAACACCCTCAAATAGATATATCTTTGGATGAAATGTGGCTCTCTGTATTGTGTTGTGGAAAATGAAGGTTTCGCAGTCCCACCGTAACAGTTCCTCAAGTACTTCACGACTCGTTCCGCCAAGGTCTATGCCGACTGTAAAGCATAGTCGGCATCCATTTGCCGCTCGTGCCAGAAGCCGTTCCCGCATCCGCAGAACTGTTCTCAATCCCACAAATGCTGACACAAAGACTATCCGCGTGTATTCCTGGCCGGAGTCTAGCAAGACACTTATTTCATCTCCAAGGGGCCTTTCGGGTTGAGTCAGTACCCTTATATCCATGCTAGCCTCTTCCTATACAGACTGTGGTGGCTACACCGTGTACAAAACACAAACGTTGTTTAAGCAATGTAGAAACGTTTCTGATTTTCACTTAAGCTTGTTCGATACTCCACTGTGATCGAATGATAAACGGATTCTCGAAAGCGATCAAGCGCCAATCGCCTTATTGCCAATGGCTCCATTTGCGCCCAACTATACGTGCCAAATATAAGAGAAACATGGGCTTGTCTTAGGAAGTCTGCGGCATAGGTGGGTTCCTGCATTTTGCGTGGCCTGAAGATGCCATCTATCTTGGAATCCTGTCGAGGAAGGATTCGGCATGGTAACAAATACGACAACTTGAAGGACCGGCCTATAATGACCTGTACTCGGCGGGCAAATGACATTGATCGTCACGAAGGGCTTCAAGCACCACCCCTGGGACCTGGACGATCCCACGCCCGTGACCGAGTTCATTTTGAAAAAGGTGACGTGGCGGCCTAACAGTTCCGGATCCTTCGAGCGCGAATGGCCAATAGGACCCGGCGGAAGCTCATGGAACGGCCCGGGCGGGCATGTCAACATAATGTTCGCGGGTCATTTCCGCCCCGTAGGCGAGGGCGGCAAGGACATCCGCAGGCGCCAACTGCGGGTACTCGGCAATGACCTGGTCCGTGGTCATGCCGTCGGCCAGCATGTCGAGAATCATGGACACCCAAATCCGCGTGCCGCGAATGCACGGTTTCCCGAAACAGACGTTTGGGTCAACTGAGATTCTTGCCAACAGGTCGTTCATGGCCGAATTCCTTGTCTCTGCGGCCATTATACCGCAAACCCGCCGACGGGACAGGCCGCTTATCCGCCAATGGCACATTGCACGCCGCTACACACTCTCCGGGACGTTGAACGGGTCACGGCCTGGAATGCGCACAAATTTGTTGGCCTCTTCGGCGTGCGCGCCTGTGAAGGTTTCGGCCTTGGCGTCATAGGCCAGTTTCGGCCCGACGATGAACGGCTTCGCCTTGAGGTCCACCTGGTTGGCGTTCAACTGTTCCAGCATGGCCTGGAGCGTGTTTGCCGCGTCCTCATTGCCCTTCACGTTCTCGCGCAGTTCCTCGACCGGGGCGGCCTTGCCCACGCGGAAACCGATGTTGGCCATGTGGCAGAGTGTCGTGCTCAGATGGCCCACCTCAATCTCGCAGGCCAGTTTCGCGCTGCTGTCCTCGCGCAGCGCTTTGATGAAGTTGAAGTAGTGGGCCGCGCCGCCGGTGCCCCTGTATTCCTTCACCACCTTGCCGTCCTTGTCAAAGCCCTTGCCCTTTCCCCGGGCAATCTGGACATGACCGTTCTCGCACATGATGTAATTGCCGCCGTTCGCGCCCTGATATTCCGGACTCTCGCCGCTGGTGTTGCTCACCGACATGTTGCGCACGTCCACCACCACCTTGATGCCGTTGTGCTCCATCAGCGCGATGTGCATGTTGGGCGTTTCGCCGTCGTCGTCCCACCAGCGGTTGCCCGCGGCCATCACGTTGTCCGGCACGTCGTTCCAGCCGAGCAGGTGGCGCAGGTCGTCGAGATAGTGCACACCCCAGTTGCCCATTTCGCCCGTGCCCCAGTTCCACTGCCAGTGCCAGTCATAGTGGAAATTCTCGCGCAGGATGGGCGACATCGGGGACGGCCCGCACCAGAGGTTGTAGTCCACGCCCTCGGGCACCGGCTGCGGTCCCGTCACCCTGCCGATCTGTTTGCGCGTGTCCAGACGGCTGCAATGCACCCACTGCACCTTGCCGTACATGCCGGACTGGATGTCCCTGGCGCACTGCTGCACCGCCGGGCAAGAGCGCTGCTGCGTTCCCGCCTGCACGATCCGCTTGTACTTGCGCGCAGCCTCCACCATCCTGCGCCCTTCCCAGATGCTGTGGCTGACCGGCTTCTCGACATAGGCGTGCTTGCCCGCCTGAAACGCCAGGATGGCCGCCAGGCAGTGCCAGTGGTCCGGCGCGGCGATGACCACCGCATCCACGTCCTTCATCTCCAGCAGCTTCCGCAGGTCTTGGTGCTTTGCCGGTTTCTCGCCGGCCTTGCCCATCAGCTTCGCGTCCGCGTCCGAGACGGCGACGATCTCAACCTCGCGTATCTGCGAGAAGGTCGTCAGATGCGCGCCGCCCCGGCTGCCAACCCCGATAATGCCGAGATTGACCCGTTCATTGGCGCCATAGGCCCGGCTGGGCATCAAAGAATAAGCGGTGCTCGCGGCAACGGCACTCTGCAGAAAGCCGCGCCTGGAGATTTTTCGTGCGGTCATCAGAACAACTCCTGTGATGGGAACCGTGACACAATAGCAGATCCGTTTACGGCGCGACCAACTGGGCGAACGCCGGACGCGGCGCCTGTGTCAGGCATGGGGGCGTCCTCTATAGCTGCTTCACCCAGCGATCAATCTCATTGCCGTCCTCGTCGGTGGCGACACACGCAATCTTGGTCCTCTCGGCCGTTACCGTCCAGAAGTGCGCGGTCTGCGAGGCCTTTTCGAGATACCACCGGTTTCCCTCGTTCACCTCGCGCGGATCGCGGCCGAAGCAGCCGTCTCCCAGGTAGACGATGCCCTCCGGATTCTCCTCGCTGGCGATCAGCGGCTTGCTCCGTTTGAACAAGTGGTCGTGGTTTTCGAAGCAGACGCGCACATGGTGCCTCTCGAAGATCGGCTGCCACAGGGACCGCATTTTCACGGAGACGGCACCGGCAAACTCGCGGTGCGCCGGGTACATGGGCACATGGTAAACGGGGCAGACAAAGGGCACGCCGGACAGCGATTCGAGGGTCTCCCCGAGCCAGTCCTTTTGCGCCTCCACGGGCACAATGTGCTCGGAGTCAAGGCAGACAAGCGCCAGATTCGGCCCGAAACGGCGGCTGAAGTGGCTCTTGCCGCCCTGGGGATAGAATCCGTAATAGAAGGGTGCCCGTTTCTCTTTTGGCTCAGACTCGTCCATGTCCTTGTTGCGCTCATGGTTGCCGATAGCCAGCACCATGGGGACAAGGCGTCCATCCCTGCCGGTCAGGCTGTCCGCCATCATGTCCAGCCAGCGGTCCACCGTCCGGTATTCCTTTACATCGCCGTTCTCATAGTGGATGTCGCCGCCCACCACGCAAAAAAGGGGGTCCTGTCTGGCCGCGAGGTCGGTGAGTTTCTTCATGCGCGGGCAGGCGCCCATGTCTCCCCCGATGACAAAGGTGACTGGCCGTCCGTCATCGGGTACTGTGTCAAAGAAGTATTCCGGTGAGGGTTTCCCGGATTCTTGCTCGAAGGCAAAATAGTGACGGGTTCCGGGTTTCAGTCCGGTCAGTTCGACCGAGTTGACCGCACGTCCGTCGGCCAGTCCCTCCACGTGGGTTGTGACACCTTCCGCGTGGGCCGCATATTTCCCCGCCTTGCCCTTTCGGGATTGCGTGTCATAGTGTACCACCGCCTTCTTTGGGGCCGTGGATGTCTGGAAATTGACCGTGATCGTGGTACATGGGTCGTTTTGCCAGGTCAGGTAGGGGCGTGTTGGAACACCCGCATGCGCGGGCGGCATGTGCAGAAAGACATATCCGGACGCGACTGCCGCCGCCGATATGCGCAAGAATTCTCTTCTGTTCATTTCGGTTCTCCTGGGTAAGATTTTTCATTGGACCACAAAACCGCGGATCCCGTTGCAGGCGCGCCCAAGTCTTCCGCAGCATTTCTCCCCCCACGCAGCAAAGCGCGTCCGGCTGATTAAAACACACAGTGGCGTGCATTGTCCATGCCGGGAAATGACATCGCAGCGAAAAGGGCACCCTGCCCTTTGGGCGCAAAATAGTTGCGCGTTTGTCCAAAAATGAGAATAATTCCGTTTCTGCAATATGTTGACACCAACCATACGAACCATCGCGTCGGCTCAAATGTGCAAAGAGGAAAAGACAATGACCCAGCGACTCGCCATTCTCGGTTTGACAGTGATCTTTGTGACAGGTTCCCCGTTGCCGGGGACTCCCCGCAGTTTCGCGGGCCCAATCGGGACGGGATCTTCAGTGAGCAGGGATTGATGAAAACATGGCCGGAGGGTGGGCCAGCCGTGGCTTGGGTCGCCAAGGGCCTCGGCGGCGGTTATTCCTCTGTCTCCGTCGTGGATGGAAAGGTCTACGCGGCCGGCATGGGCGCCGAAGAGACGGGCATGGTGACGGTGCTGAACGCCGCAGACGGCAAGGTCGAGAAAGTCATCCGCTACGGCAAGGAGACCACGAACGACCAGGCCCCCGGCCCGCGGTCCACGCCGTCCATTGACGGCAAACGCCTCTACCTGATGTCCGGCCTCGGCGTGGTCTACTGCGTGGACCTGGTCAAGAACAATGTCGCATGGAGCGTGGACGTGCTCAAGAAGTTCGGCGCCGAGAACAACACGTGGACTTTGGCCGAGTCGCTGCTGGTTGACGGCGACCGCGTCATCTGCACGCCCGGCGGCGTCGAGGGCGGCGTGGTCGCGCTGAACAAGGTGAACGGCGAAACCGTCTGGGCAACGAAGGGGATCAACGACAAGGCGTCCTACTGTTCCCCCGCCATCGTGACCCACAACGGCCACCGCATCCTGCTCACCGAAACGGAGACGCTGGTGGTGGGTGTGAACCCTGACAATGGCGCGCTGCTGTGGACCCACCCCCACAAGACCGAGTACAACATTCACGCCGTGACGCCGATCTACAGCAACGGACTGGTGTACTACTCGGGCGGCTACGGCTCCGGCGGCGGCGTGCTCGAACTCTCCCCCGACGGCACGGCGGTGACGCTCAAGTGGGAGGACAAGAAGCTCGACTGCCAGCACCACGGCGTGGTGCTCGTGGACGGCTATCTCTACGGCACGGGCCACAAGAACAACCAGCTCGTGTGCCTCGAAATGGCCACGGGCAAACTGATGTGGCAGTCCAAGGAAGTGAGGCAGGGAGCAACCGCCTATTCCGACGGAATGTTCTACGTCTACGAAGGCCCCAAGGCGGGGGCGATGGACCTGGTGAAAGTCTCCCCGGCCGGAATGGAACTGGCGGGCAGGTTCAGCGTGACCGAGGGTGAAGGCAACCACTGGGCCCACCCCGTCATCGCCAACGGAGTCCTTTACATCCGCCACGGCGACGCGCTGATCGCCTATAAGATTACGCAATAGGTTGCCTGGAGTTTTGCGAGGCAAAACGGAACGCACCGTCCTTGACTTTCGCCAAGGCTCGCCTTTCCGTCATTCCCGCGAAGGCGGGAATCCAGAGAGCCACGAGTGACGCGCATACAGGCGCCTGGATTCCCGCCATCGCGGGAATGACGGGAGAAGTGGAGACGGGAAGTCAGTGCGATCCGTTGCGCTGTGAATACCCTTGCGCGTATCACGTCGCCGCGAAGAAGAACCGTACCAGATGGAAGAACACCGGTGCGGCGAAGCAGAGCGCGTCAATCCGGTCGAGCATGCCGCCGCGGCCCTGCATGAACTGGCCGAACTCTTTCACGCGCCGGTCGCGCTTGATCGCCGACATGCAAAGCGTGCCCGCAAAGCCCACCAGCGTGATGACCAGCGAGATCAGAAAGCCCTGCCACGCCTGAAACGGGGTTGCCCAGGAGAGCCATGCGCCGGCCAGCG
>CALDSM010000244.1 GCA_937923585.1 uncultured bacterium | reverse complement strand
GGGCCAGGTCCCGGCGGCGTCGAACGACCCGGTTTCGAGCTACAGCGCGGTGAACTTGACGGTGTCCCAGGGGCGCTGCCAGACCGGAGAATGCCCCACGCCGTAACGGTTGCCTGCTTAGATTAAGTGCCGCGCCTGCCCCGCATTCTTTGCCGGGGCAGGCGCTTTTTCACAGGGGCGCGTCAAGTCCTTGAAATCGGATGTCTTCCGTTTAGGGTCTGAGGAACAGTATTTATGCCGAGTGTCTATAAACGCAAATTTATCAGAATTAGGCTTTTACGCTTCGCGGTTGATCTTATTGAGAATTTGTTGTATTCTTTTGCCATTGGGTTACACGCATCAAGAAGGTGTTCTCCACACGGTCAAGGAGTCTTCACATGCAACGGGATCGGAACGTGAGACAGGAAACCAGCGCAATGGGACATGGGTGGGCCATCTCATACCGGCGACACCGCGGTTTGCCCGGCATCGGAGTTATGTTGCTCGGCTTGGTGGTCGCGATTGCCGCCGTGCCCGCGGCCCACGGGCAGACAAACATGGTGTCCAACGGCTCCTTCGAGGCCGATGGCATGCCGGGCGGCGTGGGGTACACGTCCGCCATTACCTCGTGGGGCATTTCAGGCAGCGCAATTCTGAACGGCACGGGGCTTGAGATCTTCTATCACTCCGGGACTAATGGCGCGGTGCCCAATGGGACAAAAGTGGCCGGGCTCCAAGGGGGAGGCACCCTGTCTCAGTCGTTGACGGGCCTCACCGATGGCGCCTATTGCACGCTGTCCTTCTACGTGTGCAGACGCTCCGACGATTCGGGAACCGGCATGGACTTGACGGTGTCGCTCGGGTCCCATGCACTCTATAGTGCAAGGATTACGGGGTTCCCGTTCACCCAGCAGACCGTGGGCCCCTTCTTCTACAGCGCGGCTTGGGGTAATACTCTTTCGTTGACCACCTCCAATCCCGGTGGGGATACGACCGTGCTTTTTGACAACGTCGTGCTCAACGCATCGCTGTCCTATTGGCCGTTCGATATCGCCGGCAACACGCAGGGATGGGCGCCATGGGGCCAGATCGCCGGCGGCTATACGGTCGGAAGCAGCCTGTTGTCCTACGATATCACCGCCGGCGCGACGGACCCCTACTGGGGCATCTCGTCGCTTGCATTGCCCCGCGCCAGCTACTCGTGGCTTAAGGTTAGGGCAAAGAACCAAACCAGCGCGAACGAGGGCCGATTGTTCTGGAACTTCGGCGGTGGGCTTACGGGGGACCAGAGTCAAGGCTACGCGCTGAACCCGAACGACACCCAGGTAAGCGAATACTGGGCAAACCTTGCCGCAAGGGGCACCTACTGGACGAGCGGCACAACCATCACCGAACTGCGGTGCGACTTGCCCAACGGTGAATTTCCGGTCACGGGGACGCACTCTGACGTGGATGAGATCAAACTGTCGGCGAGCGGCCCCCCGGCGCCCCAGTTTAG
>CALDSM010000243.1 GCA_937923585.1 uncultured bacterium | reverse complement strand
TTGAAAGGCGTGTCTGTACCTGCTTTTCGCGGCATTTTCGCGTCAAGATAAGATGTCATCAGGATGGCTCACGGCACTAGGCCGTTCTTGCCGCGGGCCGCGGCGGGGTTCCGCGCCTTTTCGAGAAGTAATCCTCGTAGCGCCGGATGCCGGGCATCGGCGGTGCCGAGGATGTCCGCGTGCAGTTCAGGACAATCCCAAGCAGGTTGGCACCGGCGCGGTGCAGTTCCATGGTCGCCTGCCGCACCATTTCCAGTTTGGAAACGCCGGCCCCGGTCACGAGAACGACACCGTCAACGACAGACGCCAGCAGCGCCGCGTCGGCCATGGCCAGAACGGGCGGCACGTCAATGATAACGTGGTCAAAACCGTGCCCGGCCTCTTGAATCAGGGCGGCCATTTCCCTGGACGCCGTCTTCATGGTAAGCCTCTCCGGATCCGATCCCGCACCCAGGACGTGGAGGCCCGGGAACGGCGTGGTTCGCACGGCGCCGAGCAGCGGCAGCCCCCTGAAGAGGACGTCTGTCAGGCCGTAGCCGGGTTCCATGCCCAGGGCGTCTTCCAGGTCGTCACCGGGGGACATCTCAATGATCAGCACGCGCCGGTCTGCCTGCGTCAGGGCGATGGCCAAATTGCACGCCACCAGCGTCTTGCCGTCGCCGGCCGTCGGGCTGGTGACCATGCACGTGTCCACGGCCCCCTCTGCATTCGCGCAGCCGCGCGCAGCGGTGAGGCTCGAGAGGACTTTCCTGAACTCGTTCCCAACGGCGGTGTCGGGCCGTTCAGCCACCGCGGTGGCCTTGTGCTGCCACTCGACGCCTCTTCCCCTGGCGCGCACGACAAGCGCCCTGCTTTCCCCGGCGGCCCCGCCGTACTCCGGCAGCGCCGAAACCTCCCCGCCCGCATAAGGAATCATGGCAAGCACCGGGCTGCCCGCAATGGAGGCGAGATCCTCCGCGGACCGTATCTGCTGGTCTGTGAGTTCACGCAAATACCCCGCGCCGAGGCCGGCCGCCGCGCACATCATCATCATCAGGGCCAGCACCTGCAACCGCCGGCCCATGCCCGGCATGGGGGGCACACTGGGGGGCGCGGCAAGTTTCACCCGCGCGGGGGCGTTGCTTTCCATCATAATCGAGGTGATTTCCTCCCGCACGGCGCGCAGCAGGGTGCGCGTCTCCTCGGCGTGTATCTTCAGCTCGTCAATGACGGCAAGCGTCTTGGCGGCCTCCATCGAGCGCCTTCGCTCCTCCTCGATCAGGCCCTCAAACCCGGCCTTGCGCGCCTGCGCGTTCTTCACTTCGGCCTGGGCCGCGCCCAGCTCCCTTTCCAGAAGCGCCCGCATCGAGGCAATCACCTCGCCCCGTGCCGTCAGCTCGGTTTGCGCCACCCGGGCCCTCAGCGCGCTGACCTTGTCGCGCTCAACCTCAAACTGCGGCGACTTCTCCCCGTAGCGGTTCGCGATTTCCGCATACACGGCGTCACACTTTGCGAACTCCTGCCGTGCCGCGATGACCCGGGGGTCGGTGGCCACCCTGTCCTCGACACCCATGTCGAAAATCGGCTTGCCGGGGGCGGCTTTGTGTCTGGTGTAAAGTTCGCCCGCCTGGGCTATCTGATCGGTGAGCAGGCCGGCCTTGCCGAGTGACCGCGACACGTCCTCCTCCGCGCGGGCGTGCGGTTCCTGGTAGGCCGACGTCCTCTCGGCCCCCCCTCTTCCCGTGGCGGCGGCGGGCATCTCAAGTTGCTGCTGAAGCTCGCTTATCTTCCTGAGCTGGCTGTCGAGATCCTCCTGGCGGCGGTCCCTTTCCTTGACCAGTGCGCGGAGCCGTTCGCCCCCGGTGTCGGCCTCCTCTGAAAGGGCGTATTGCAGGTATGCATCAAGCACCGCTTCCACCAGGCGCTTTGCCGTGTCACGTTCCGGCAGCTTGCACGAAATGGTCACCAGTTCGCTGTTGGGCTGGGCTTCGGCCCTGACCGCCTCCTTGAGAAAATCCAGCGGGGCTGCGCTGCTGGCCACCATGGGAAGGCTGCGCACGTCGGGTTCCTCCAGAACCTTTGAGAATACGGCGTTGCCGGTCATCAACGACACCTGCGTGTTGAGGAACTTCTCGTAGGGAACCATGCTCTCGCGGCTGTCGCGGTCCATGACGCGCGGTGTGGACGCGAGGAACCGCACGTCAGCCGAGGCCTTGTACGTCGGCGGGAACAGTTTCCACACGGCGACGCCGCCGGGGATGGCCAACGCCGCGAAGATGCCCGCAATAAGCGGCAGCCGCAGGCGGAGCATGCGCTTCAGGTTGACCCGTCCAGCCTCCTCAAGGGAGACGTACGATTTGGATTTCAGGCGCGTGTTCATTGCAGCGTCCTTTCAAGGACACCGTCAAACGTCACTGCGGCGATTTGGCCGCGGTGGTGCTCGCGGGCACGGAAATTCCGGTGGAGGCGCCGCTCCTGGGATGGAGCAGCACGTCATACAGGTCCTCCCTGTAGTAGGCGTCGAATCCCTGCGTGTACAGGCTGAGCAGCGGCGACACCGTTTCGGCAAGGCGGGTGAAGCGCATCAGATTGTCGTAGAGGCGCACCAGTCCGCCCCGCGGCACATAAAGGATGTCGCCCGCCTGAAGTGCCGGACTCCGGCCGGTGTCGAGGCACTTGCGCAGGTCTATGAGCATGGCCTCGGTGTTTTCCGCGTCCACCTGGCGGAGCAGCATGACACCGCGCATGCGGCTGGTCTTCTCATTGGCCCCGCCTGCGCGGGCGAGCAGTTCAAGCAGGCTCATGCCCTCGACCAGCGGGAACACGCCCGGCTTCACGGCCTCGCCCATGACATAGACCAAATTCATGCCCTCGGGCAGGTACACCACATCGCCCGGAAGCACCGGCGCGTCGGAAGGGTTCTCGCCGTCCCGGCGTATGCCGGACAGGTCGTACTCGTGAACCTCCCGCCTGCCTTCACGGTGGCGTATGACGAACGCCTTGCTTAACTGGCCCTGCGCGCCGATGTAGGTGTCGCCCGACGTGGTGTTGATCCGCGGGCCGCCGCCGATGTTCAGGGCCTCCAACACCGAAATCGGCTTGGTGTAGGGATACTCGCCGGGCTTCTCGACATCGCCCAGCATGGAGAAGGTCTTGCTGGCGGCATCCTTCACGGTGAGTGCCAGGTGCGGTTTCCGGTACACCGCCTCGTAGGCCCGGTTCAGGCTTTCGAGCGCTTCGGACCGCGTCATTCCCGCGACCTTGGTGTCGTCTATCTGCGGAAGCGACACATACCCGTCATAGCGCACCCTGACCTCGCGGTTCATCTGCGGATCGTCCAGGAGCTGGAAATCCAGCATGTCCCCCGGACCGATGCGGTATGCCTCCGCCGGCTGGGGGGGCGGAGCCGTGTCGGCGGGCGCGGGCTGCTCCAGGGGCTTGCGGTTCGGAAAGGAATAGAGTGTCTTCGTCTTGACGATTACGTGTTCCTTGACGGCCTCGCTGCGGACCCTGTCCCCCCTGGCGTCCGGTTCCGCGATGGCAGGTCCGGTGAGGCCCAGCACTGCTGCGGACATCACCGCAACTGCCAGAACCCTGACTGAAGATGGCGTGTTCTTCATGAAACACTCCAGTCATCGCTGTGCGTTTGGCGACGGGAAACCCTTTGCAGTTCAATTCCGCACCACCGCTCTCAGCATTCGCCGGCATCCGTGTTCCGATGCCATGGCGATCCGCCGTGAAAAAGGCCGCACCTCGGCCTCCTTGCGTGTAGCAAGACACGTGCCTGTTTCGCGGGAAGCCCGGCAAGTCCCCGTTTCGGTAGTGTTTGTGCCGTTTTCGCCCGCGATGCGGCAGAAGGGAAGGGGTGTTCATTTCATGACATGAATTTGTCAGGATCTTCGCCAAAGCGGCATGAATAGACGGGATTCCTGCGGGGGGGGCCTTCCGTCGGGTGTTCTGAATATTGCACCCGTTTTGGGTCGCGAAAGGCGGTTCTCGTTCAATAAGGCGTCCCAACGGCGCGGTCTGCCCCTGCTCTCCAGGCGCCCTTCCTGTGATGCGCGGCAAGAAGACGGCGCGCACAGCGCGTCACTGGCGGCGCAGCCGTTCCAGAAGAAAATCATACACGCCGGAACGCTGTTCCTTCGGGGTGTCGCGGTAGACGGCCACGCAGGGAACGCCCTTCTCATTGCAGGCGCGTTCGAGCGCGTGCGTGTGCGCCGGATGATGCAGGATGTCCATGTCCACCCCGGACTTGGGCGTGCCTTTGAATGTCCCTTTGCCCGCCTTGTCGGAAAGCCAGCGGAAAAGGTTCGGATAGGTGAGCGGCGTTTCCAGGTGCCGGGAGTCCAGGAAAACGGGGGGGTCGCCCGCATCAATCCAGGAGAGGATGTCGAGGTCCGCGCGGACCTTCTTCCCCTGATCCTCAAGCATGGTTTGGCGCGGCCACAGGTGGTAGTATTTCGGCGCAATCCAGGGCATGGACACAAACCAGACGTAATCCGGGATGTCCAGTATGGCCGGCCACTTGGCAAAATCATAGGTGGCTTGCGGAACCAGCCCGCCCGCCGCCGTCAGCCGCGTGGATTCGCGCAGGACCGGGTCGGGGCTGTCGGCGTCGGCCAGATCGTCATGAAAGGCGAGCCAGAGGGACGTGCCCGCGCCGGCCGAGTCGCCATAGGCGGCGACTCGGGATTTGTCAAGGTTCCACTCGGCGGCGTTGTGTCGCATGAACTGGACGGCCCGCGCCGAGTCTCGGAGGATGTCCTGGACGGGGGCACTCTCCAGAAACCGGTAGTTGATGGACGCGACCGAAACGCCCGCCGCAAGCGCTTTATCCAGACCCGTGCCCGGCCCCCCTTTGAGGCCCTTGC
>CALDSM010000242.1 GCA_937923585.1 uncultured bacterium | reverse complement strand
CGTGACAGGGCCGCCCGCGTAGTCCTCATACATGCGCCAGCGGAAGTAGCGGCTCACGTCAAAGTCCCGCTTCGGCGCATCCCCCAGGAATTCCTCCCAAAGCAGATCCGGACCGGGTTTCGCATTCGGGTCGTCAACGGGCATGCCCCGTTCGCCAAAATCCCCCGTCCGGAAGATGCCGCACTCCGCATGTATCGGCTGGCCGATGATGCCGTCCTTCACCAACTGCTTCATCTGCCGAAAGGCCGTGTCCGACATCCGCTGCGCGCCCAACTGGAACGCCCCCGGCGCTTTGGCCGCCACCTCGGCCAGCTTCTTCGTCAGTTCCCATTGCCGCCAGTGCGTCATGGGCTTCTCGCAATAGACGTGCTTGCCCGCCTCCAGCGCCGCAATGGCCTGGTACCCGTGGTGGTGGTCCGGCGTGGCAATGGTCACCATGTCCACCGCGGGATCTTTCAGCAGTTCGTGATAGTCACTGTATTCATGCAGCGGCCGCCCGATCATGGCCGCCTTCTTTTTGAGCCGCGGACGATAAATGTCGCAAAGCGCGACGATCTCGACGCTCTTGTCCGTCTTCTCCATCTCCATCAGCGTCGCGATGTGGGTCTCCGCCCGTCCCCCACATCCGATGACCCCCACGCCCAAACGGTCGTTCGGACTCTTGACCGGCGTTTCCTGCGCCACAGCCCCCGCCGCCAAAGCGGAAACCATCGCCCCCGCCATAAACTCCCTGCGATCAATGGCGTCTGCCTTCATATAGATTCTCCGAGAACCGAGCCAAGCCAATTCGGTTATGCCAGCAAAAGCGCTTCTGAACCCATTATACGGGGCAGATTACGGACAAGAAAAGGAACGTCTGTCACTGCCCGGAGTGGGTCAACCCGTGACCGAAACAGTGCGGCCTTTCTTTCGAATCCATATCTTGATGCACAACCCGGCTATTCCAATCACCGCAGCGCATACGAGCGCCTTCGTCCGCCGCGGATGGCTTGGCGGATGATGCGGATAAGGCGTGTACAACACCGTGTCATCCCAATTATCGGGAAACCATCGCCGCTTGTCCGCTTCCTGGGCGATGGCGAGATTTGGATTGCGCCTCACCAATGCTTTGTAGAACTTGTCTGCGGCCTTGGGGTCGCGATATTTGATAAGGTTTCCCCCATAGTAGAGCGCCTCCGCCGTCAGAACATCGTTGTTGGGCAACAGATTGGCCGCCTGCCACATCTGCTCCGTGTAGAAATCGTCTCCGTGCAACTCCTCACTATGGCTGATGTCCGCCGCAACCATCATGTTCTTCGCCCGCACACGAGGGGGCAGGCTTGTGTATCGAGCCCGCTTCATTGCCTCCAGAAAGCGACGCAGTCGATTTCCCGGATTCTGCGGACAGAAGTCTCCGGCTTCCTTCAGCCTCTTCTCCTGAATCAGCCGCCGGACAAGTACTTCGCGAAGCTTGAACTCAAGGGAGTCGAAAGACGCTTCCATCGGGCACAAGCCCGTCACGTATGCCTGGAGATTGCCGAGAGTCATCTTGTTTATGCATATCCCCAAGGCATCGTCCATGGACAGTGATTCCAGCACGGTTTTGCACCGCTCAGGGCGCAGAGGTTCTTGAATCGCCGAGAGAATCGCCATCTCCATCTGGACACGCTTCTTTATATCGAATGGAACATATCCAGGATCACAATCATCGACCATTCCAAAGACTTTCCATTGGGGGGCGCCGGTGGCTTCCGGACTGTCCGTCGCCGAGACTGCATCGGCAATTCTGGACAGTTCGCCAATCGCTTTGTCGACTTCACCGTCATGCAGGTGGATTTTTGCGAGAACCCATTCTGTGACCATCGAGGCCGGGTCGGCCAGACCACACCACCGCTTCGCCTCTTCAATAACTCCGCCCTCATAGGCCAGCCACGCAAGGCGGTCGGCATAAGGCACGGGGGCATTGGCGGACTTCAGCCTCGATAACAGCCATTCTTTCACTTTGTCACTGTCGAGTGGGCAGGACAAGGCCCATGCCAGCATCGCCTTCTTGACCCTTTCATCAGCGACGAGCGTCTCAAGCTGTTCGGCATGTTTCTCCGGGTCCAGTTTGGCGAATGCGAACCGAAGCGACAGGAAAGCCGACTGTTGCTCCTTTCCATCGCATGTTTCACAGGTGTCCAAATAGGTTCTGATTGCCGAAACCCAATCACCGTTCTCATAGAAGACCTTGCCTTTCCAGCCAACCGACGCGGCGGCAAGGCGCAAGGGGTCATCAAATCCTTCTGCGACAAGCGTCCGCACGGCGTCAAAACTGGAAAGGGCCTCGCCATAATGTTTCAGTCGCAGATGTGTCATGCCCCTCATGAAGACCGCCCACACACTCCTGTGAAGCCGCTGCTCCTTGGGCAAATCCAATACTTGGGCGAAAAAGCCCAGGGCCTGCTCAAGATTCCGCGTGTGGTACGCCGCCGCGCCGCGGACGTACAGGGAGAATTCCGCCGGAATCCTTGCCAATAACTGTTCAGAAGACGAAAGGTCAAGCGAAGAAGGCGGAGCAGGCGCTGGATAACCACCGTCCTTTTCCCAACCTTCCCAGGATTCGGTCCTTTCCTCCCACACCTCCCTCTCGTTGCGATAGGCTCTCATCCGTTGTCGGAGAGATTCGTAGGCGGCTACAACATTCAGGATCTCTGACCCAACCATTCCCTGAACCCGGAGCGCCGCTTCCAGTTCGGTGACTTCAATGGATTCGATGCAGACTGCGCCCGAGGGGGAGGCGTCCGCAGCGCGGATTCCAAGCAACCTGTGCATCTCATGGGGAAAATACGCAGTCGGCATCATCTGGTAGCCGTCTTCGAGCCAGAACGGGGTTTCCTCAACGCAATCAGCGCAGCCTGCGCCGTATGTGTGGAAGAACGCCAATACAACACACATTACGGTCCAGAATGTCGTTACTGAACCGAGACGGCACCGCATTGCACGACCTCCCTGCTGTCACTGCACTCAGGTTTCACACGAAACCACGCCACAAGCACTGGCTGAGCGTCCTCGCGGGGAGCGGGGCCGTGAAGAGCGATCCGGTCCTTCCCCTGATTCGGTTGAACCTTGTACCCGCCAATCACATCATAGGCTAGGATTGCATCGGCTTTCCATAGAATCGTACACGCGACACTCTTGGGGGAACGGTAATCCCCTGCATTGGCCAGCCACAGTTCGTAAAGTCCGGAGTCTGGCCGGCGCATTTCCGCTGTGACGGCGCATTTGGGCGCCTCCCCCCTTACAACCTTTTCAAATGCGGGCCACCGAAGATTGAAGCGGTCAGAATCCACCGGCAATCGGAACCACGCCAAGCCCGCGCAGTTGCGCGGCGGATTTGCACGCCATTCCCGGACAAGTTCCGCGGTCTTCACAGGGTCAGCCGCAACGTCCCGAACACGCCCCTTCGCAAATGTCAACTCCGATGACCGCTCCGCGCCGATATGCCGGAATCTTCCACTGTCATCGAAGACCAGCCGATACGTATAGGTGGGCAGGGCAATATAGAACCGGCGTCCAAACCTTTCTGCATGCCGTACTGCCGAGCGGGCCTTCTCTGCGTCACACAGGTTGTACGGTGCGTCGAAGGTGGTGGGACGTTCGAGTGAGTGTACCTGCAATACAAAATAGTCCACGTTGGAGACAATGCCCGCAAAGTCTCCGCTGTCCAGCCAGTCCGGCAGTGCCGTGACGGACAGAACCGTCTGTGGAAACCTTTCCCGAATTGCCCTAATCAGGATGGCATAGTCCTGCAGCGCCCCAGTCGGACAGTCATAGTCTATCTGCATTCCAGGACCAGGCATCTGCGTGTTTGTGGATTCCAGGCAGGACGTCGCAAGTGCCGCCAAATACTCTCGCGCGGCGCCGCCGGCGTCAGAGGCCAGCGCCCTTGAAAAGCGTGCATTGACGCGCAATACCATCGTGACGGGCTTGCCGCCGGCTTTGGAGGCCGGATATGCGCGGGAAAAGTGAGACTCCCTCCCGTCGTAATCCACCTCACCATATAGGAGCATGAAACCGTCAAGCAATGGAGACGCCCGGTCTATCGCGGCGGACACCTCGTCATTCCAACGCATTTGCCAGACATACGCATGGTTCTCCCAACGAACAGGGCCAGGGCTGGACAAAAGCAGATAGACTATCCCAGCGGCCAAAGAACCAACCAGAATGCAGAAAGAAACAATATAACGAGCAGCGACCCTCATGTGTGTATCCTAAGCGGGTCGCCGTAGCGGGTCAAGAACGGCCTTGGTCGGCCCGTCTAGATCGGAAGAGCACACGTCTGAACTC
>CALDSM010000241.1 GCA_937923585.1 uncultured bacterium | reverse complement strand
GCGGTCATCAACGTCGGCGCGGCCACCGAGATCGAGATGAAGGAGAAGAAGGCCCGCGTCGAGGACGCGCTGCACGCCACGCGCGCGGCCGTCGAAGAGGGCATCGTGGCCGGCGGCGGCACCGCGCTGATCCGCTGCCAGGACTGCATTGACGGGCTGGATGTTGAAGGCGACGAACGAATCGGCGCCAAGATCGTCCAGCGCGCCATCGAGGCGCCCCTGCGCCAGCTCGCGCTCAATGCGGGCGACGAGGGTGCCACGGTCGTGCAGAACGTCAAGGCCAAGAAGGGCAACGTCGGCTACAACGCCGAGACCGGCGAGTATGAAGACCTGATCAAGGCCGGCATCCTCGACCCGACCAAGGTGACCCGTTCGGCCCTGCAGAACGCGGCGAGCATCGCCGGCCTGCTGCTGACCACCGAAGTGCTCATCGCCGACATCCCCGAGCCGGAAAAGATGCCGGCAGGCGGACCCGGCGGCGGCGGCATGGGCGGCATGGACGGCATGTACTAAGCCGTTAAACCCAGTTGCGACACACGCCACCCCCGGTTCGGAAACGGACCGGGGGTGGTTGCTTCTTGGAGACACACGGACGGACACGAACCGGCACGGACGAACACGGCAGAAAGATGCGCGGGTGAGCCGATCCTGGCGGACTTCTTCCCGTCCTGTTCATCCTGTTGATTCAAGTTCGGGCTCTGTTTAGCCGTTTTCCTTTTCCCCGCCCGATTGCGTATCCTATTCCCCGCTTTGAACTGGAATATTGAAACCACCACGTCAAGGGAGTTCTTGCCATGTCTCGAATGATTGCCTGTGCCGCCGTGATGACGGCGATTGTGTTTTCGGGCTTTGCCGCGCCGGCGCTGGCCGAGGACAGCGGGATGTATGTGTCGATGCGGGACCCGTATCTTGGGCCAGAGTATTTCCCGACGATTGCCCAGGGTCTCAAGCAGCTCGGGATCAATGCGGTCGAACTCACGCTCACCCGCGATTTCACCCTCGCCGCGCTGGATTCGGACACGCGGGTCGAATTGAAGACGGATGACGACGTGAAGGCGTACCGCACGAAGGCGGAGTCGCTGGGCGTGAACGTGTGCGCGCTGCTGACAGCGTGCGATTTCAGCGCGGGCGACATGAAGGAGAACAGCGCGTGGATCGCGCGGTCCATCGAAATCGCCGACTTGCTGGGCGCGGCGGCCGTGCGCATTGACTCGGCGATGAAGAAGGAGAAGGAACTTCCCTTTGAGGCGCGGGTGAACCTGTTTGTCGAGGGGCTCAAGGGCGCCTTGGACAAGACCGCCAATTCGAAGGTGACGTTGGGCATCGAGAACCACGGGTTCCAGGGCAACAACCTGGCGTTCCTGCTGAACGTGTTCATGCTGGTCGGCAACGACCGGCTCGGCTCAACCATGGACGTGGGCAATTTCTACTGGCGCGGCTATCCGCTGGGCGAGGTGTACGGCATCCTGCGCGTGCTGGCGCCGCACGCCAAACACACGCATGTGAAGACCATCCGCTATCCCGAGGATCAGCGCGAGGTCATGCGCGAGGCGGGCTGGAAATACAGCGAGTACGCCTGCCCGCTCGATGAGGGCGACATAGACCTGGTGAAGGTGGTCGGCATGCTCAAGGCCGCCGGTTACAGGGGCGACATCTGCATTGAGGACGAGTCTGTCGCCAAGCTGAAAACGCAAGCGGAGAAGGCGGCGGTCTGCAAGCGCAACGTGGAGCATTTGAAGAAGGTGCTCGAAACCGTAAAATAGCGCGGCTACGCTGGGCACGCCAATCTCCCGATTGGCCGGGTTTGGCGATGCGTCGGGCAGGCCGCTTTTGGACGTGCGACGATTGGGACCTGCGGGACGATTGCGAAATCCCGTTTCATGCATTCGCTTTCACGCGTCCCACAGGTCCCTCGAGTCCCAGTCCGGTCCATTTGCCTGAACCTCAATTGACGGAGACGACATGATGCTTTCCCTGCTGTGCGCAACGCTGAGTTTTGCGGCCGTCACCGACACGGCGGCGGTGAATCCGATCAAGGTGCATACGTCGGCGCTGTTGCAGGCGTGGGAATTGCTTGACCGGCAGGTGCAGGCAGACCCGGGCGAGTACGCGGTGTGGGCGTGGCTCCCTGCGGAAAAGGCGGCCACGGTCCGCGTGGACGGCAAAGAAATGACCACGGACAGGGCGCCCAAGCGCGAGAAGGACAAGGAACCCGCCAACTTCTGGGTCAAGGCGGGCACGGTGAAACTGGACGCCAAGGCCGTGTCCATAACGCCGGGCGAGGCGGACGGCATTGCGCTGAGCCGTGTGGACGGTTTCGACCCGGCCAAGACCACGGAGGATGCATGGGTGTGCAACGAGGGACAAACCGTGTCGGACCGGCGGCTGAACCAGTCGCGTCACACCAACAGCGTGTTCGTGATGCCGCAGTACCCGACGCGCGAGGTGTGGGAAACCATGGCGGACAGCATCCGGCGGCGCATGCTGCTCAGTTCGGCGCTGGTGCCGATGCCGGAGAAGACGCCGCTCAACCCGGTTGTTACCGATAAGATTGACCACAGCGACTACACCGTCGAAAAAGTGCATTTCGAGGTGGTGCCCGGCTTCCTGTGTACGGGCAACCTGTACCGCCCCAAGGGCGGCGGGCCGTTTCCGGCCATTGTGAACCCGCATGGGCATTGGAAGAACGGACGGCTGGAGAACTCGAACGACTGTTCCGTGCCGGGACGGTGCATCACCTTTGCGAAGATGGGCGCGGTGGCGTTCAGCTATGACATGAACGGCTACGAGGACAGCCGGCAGTTCGTTCATCGCTGGGGGTCGGAACGGGAGAAACTATGGGGGCTGCACCCCTTCGCGCTGCAACTCTTGACCAGCATCCGCGCGGTGGACTTCGTGAGCGGGCTGGAGGGCGTGGACCCCGAACGCATCGGCTGCACGGGCGCATCGGGCGGCGGCACGCAGACCTTTGCGCTGTACACGGCGGACCCGCGCATCAAAGCGGCCGTGCCGGTGAACATGATCTCCTCGACCATGCAGGGCGGGTGCGTGTGCGAGAACGCGCCGCTCATCCGCTACTGGAACTCAAACATGGAAATCGGCGCGATGATGGCGCCCAAGCCGCTGCTCATGATCGCCGCCACGGGCGACTGGACCCGCGAGACACCGCGCGTCGAGTAT
The DNA here is from genome assembly GCA_937923585.1 of uncultured bacterium. Lineage (GTDB taxonomy): Bacteria > Hydrogenedentota > Hydrogenedentia > Hydrogenedentales > CAITNO01 > CAITNO01. The sequence continues at coordinate 1,128 of CALDSM010000241.1, read as the reverse complement.
CCGGCCATCCGCAGTATCTACGCGCTGTACGGCGCGGAAGCCAACGTGGAGTGCGCCCAGTTCGACTACGGCCACAACTACAACAAGGACAGCCGCACGGCGGTCTACCGGTTCATGGGCAGGCACCTGATTGACCCGAAGCGCGACTGGAGCGGCTTCACCGAACCCGAGTTCGCCAAGGACCCGGACGACCAACTGCGTGTCTTCCCCGGCGAGGGGCCGATGGAGGCCTACAAGAGCAAGGGTCAGCAGGAGATTATCGAGCAGGTTATTGCCATGAACCGCGCCAAGTGGGAGGCCGAACTGCCCGCGGATGCGTCGGGCACGGTGGCGTTTCAGGAGAAGCACGGCAAGGTGCTGTCCGACGTGATGGGCGTGTCGGTGCCCGCCCCGAACGACCTGCGCTTCACGCGCGTGGGCGACGCCGAGCCGCGCGACGGGTACGTCGTGGAGCACTGGGTGTTTGGCCGTGCCGCGGTTGGCGACGCGGTGCCGGGCATCCTCTACCGTGGCAAGGACGCAACGCCGCAGGATGCGGTGGTTGTCGTACACGGCGGCGGCAAGCGCGCGCTGCTGGACGCCGACACGGGCAAGCCCGGCCCGCTCGTGGCCGCGCTGATCGCGGAGGGCAAGGCGGTGCTGGCGATGGATGCGTTCCTGCTCGGCGAGCACGGCCTGCCGGATACCGGCTTCGTGCGCGAGAAGCCCCGCGTCGGCGCGTTTTCCTTCCTCGACACTTTTCAGCCGACGGATACGGCGAATCGCGTGCAGGACGTGCTCACCGCGGCGGCATTCCTCCGCGCGCGGCGCGATCTTACAGGCCGTATCGAAGTGTGCGGCCTCGGCGGCGGCGGGCTGTGGTGCCTGTTGGCGGCGGCGGTGGATCCCGGTATCGGCGGTATGGCGGCCGACATGGATGCCTTCCCGCTCGATGACGACACGGCATGGGCGAAGGACAACTACATCCCCTGCATTCGCAGCGTCGGCGACGTGCGCACGGCGGTGGCGATGATTGCGCCGCGTCCCGCGACGCTGTGGAACGTGAACGGTGCGGACGGCCTTGGCAAGTACGGCGCGAAGGTCACTTCGGGCGCGGCTGATGCTGCGGCGTTGGCGGAGGCGCTTCGT
>CALDSM010000240.1 GCA_937923585.1 uncultured bacterium | reverse complement strand
CGACCACCGAGATCTACACTCTTTCCCTACACGACGCTCTTCCGATCTACAGGCTTGCCCAGAGGCCGTACCGGACCGCCTCCGGCTGGGTCCGGTACACCGCCACTGCAAGAATCACCTGCACCAGCGTGAAGAGAGCAAGCAGGAACCCGCCGCGGCGGCGCAGAAACGCGGATGCGGTCTTCTCAATGTCGGGCTTCATGCCGAGCAGCATCAGGCCGATGCCCACCAGGCCAACTGAGCCGACCATCATGTACAGCCAGCGCGGCAGGATTGTCGGGTCGCCGTGGGCCAGTTGCCCCCCCTTGGGGTTGCTCCGGTACATCTCGACCCACACCTCCGGACGCAGCATGAGCGTCATGTTGTTCGTGTAGACAAGCCCGATTTTCAGCACCAGCAGCAGCGCGATTACCCCCAGCCAGCCAAACGCCCGCCCCGTGTCCGCACGCTTTGCCATCTGGTACATGATGAAATACGCCGCAATCAGCATGAAAACAACCATAATCCAAAACACGCCAATGAGGATGCTGGACGTGTACAACGCGCGCCCGTACAGGACCTGCGCGAACAGAAGCGGCGGAATGCCGAGGTTGATGACATAGGCCACGGCCATGGGCAGCCGGTGCGCAATCGCACCGCTGGCCGTGGTCAGCCGCGTATCATTTCCCCACCGTCCGCGTATCGCCCACCAAGTCGCAAGAATCAGCCCCCCAACCATGAAGTGTACCGCCGTAAAGTGCAGCGCCAAGGTCGCGCTGTGAAGCACCTTGAACAACCACACCGGCGCAGGCAGCGGGATTGGGTCAACAAGCGGAAACGAATCCATGCACAATCTCTCCCATACGGGTCCCGTGGATTGGAAATCCGTCAAATGAAGCACACCTTGAGTCCAGCCCAACCGGTGTGGATCTCAGAAAAACATTAGGGAAACGCCCACATCTTACCGAATATCCACCGCAACGGGTAACAAAACACCGCTTAACACAGGTTCATTCCTAACAAGCAAATTTCCCCAATCGAGAATCCCCGGTCCGTGAATGGAAAGAAATGACACCGCCGGACCGGTGCTTCGGCGCAGTCAGTCTGGTCAGGTGGCTTTCGACTCGGCCAAGATTCTGAGCTTCGCCGCAATGAATTGCTTGTGGTTCAGCCGCAGGAGGTCCATCAACTTGTGGGCGAGATGGTCCTCATGATGCTGGAGACGGCCGTCGGCGTAGATCACCCGCCAAATGTCCTCCATCAGGCCCGTCTTCTCCTCCACGGAGAGCGATTCGTTAACCACCCGCGCAAACTTCCACAGATCATGGCTGTCCCGCCGCACGGCCTCCGATTCCTCAATGAGTTCCGACGCTTCCCGCGCATCCAGTCCAAACCGCCTCATCACCGCCCCGCTCACCTGCGCCAACTCGTCTTCCATCAGCAGGTTGTCGGCCTGCGCAACCTCCAGCAGCAGCGCGCACGCGGCACGCTGCACCAGCCGTTTCGGGTCCTCCTGAACAGTGGTGCCATACAGCATATCGGCCAGTTTCTTGAGCATTGCGTCCGATTCCTTGGGATGCGAGAGTCTAGCATGTTGCCCGTCCATGGTGAAACGTCCCGCCCGGTGGCCGGGTCAAAGGCCGTGAAAAGGCATCCCGTACCGGTCCCGGTTTGGCGGTCCTTGCAGGAATTGGCCCGTGCATTGGCATCGGCGGGAGAAATATGGGATACTATGCGCATGAGTTGAGCGTATTAGTCCGCCGTGCCGGCGGGTGGCCCCAACACAAAGCAAGTCTCTAACAGGAGGATGATTTCATGGCGGCAAAGGTTGATTTGGATCTCTGCGCGGGCTGCGGCGACTGCGTGCCCGAGTGCCCGACAGAGGCGATCGAGATTAATGACGAGGGAAAGGCCGTGGTCAACGACGAAACGTGCGCCGACTGCGGTGCCTGCGTTGACGTGTGCCCGACCGGCGCCCTTTCACTCGACTGATCAGGAAAACAAACGCGGCGGCTGCGGGAGTTCTGCCCGTGGCCGCCGCGTTTTCTTTTCAGGATGGAATCAGTCGAGTGGGATGTCCCCGTCCTCATCCCGGCTGTCAACGGTTTCCCCGCGCGGCCGTGATCGCGCCGTGCGCGGCACGGACTCCGAAGCGCCCGCCGCGGGGAAAGACAGCTCCATCTGCTGGCGGCGAACAAAACTGTACCGTTTCAGGAGCCGAAGCGTTTGCAGCGTCTGTGACGGCGCATAATTGCCGTTCACGCTGACGCCGTCGAGCAGATCGCCCAGTATTGTGGGAAACTCAAGCACGTGGCCGATGCCGAAGTCCTGGAGCATCTGCAGGGTCCGCGCCCGGACCGACGGTGCCGCCGAGAATTCGGACACGACCAGAATGGTCTTGAATTCGGCCGCGCCGAACACTGTCTCCGCAAGGTCGCGCATCTCCTGCGTCGCCACATGGCCCAGCACGGGGTTGCCGTCAATTGTGGAGGGATACACCCGGTCCGCATGCCACGCGCGCACCTCGACCACCGCCCGGCGGATGCCCGTCAGGTCTGCCGGCCTCAGCAGGAATTCCGGCTCGACACCGGCCTCGGTGTTCGCGCGCTCCACGAAGAGCAGCGAGGTGCTGTCGCTCGAGTGCGAAACCTCCTCGCACTGCCAGTGCGGCAGCACGTAGAAGCGGTTGAGTTCAAAGAACTCCCGGACAAGCTGCATGTTCAGGTCGCTCATGGCCCGGTCACTCCGCGGGGGCCTCGCCCGCAAGGCGGCGGCCCCGCTTGCTGTTCGGCTTGATTTCGAGGATGCGGCGGCCCATCTCTTTGGCCCCGGCCTCGTTGCCCATCTGGCGCATGCACCAGCCCTGCCCCGCCAACACGTCCACGGCGGAGAAATGCTCGTGGTAGGCGCAGTAGTGCCTTCGCGGCAGCACCCGGGTTTCGGCGGACCGGAAATTGTCCAGCGCCTTCACATACTCGCCCGTAAGCAGGTGGATCTGGCCGCGCAGATAGAAGCCCTCGGGCTGTCCGGACTGGTCTCGATCATCTGGTTCAGCAGTTCGTCCGCCGCCTGCAGACGGCTCATGGCAAAGTCGCGCAGATTGAGCATGTGCGCCGCCCGCCCGCTCAGGTACAGCGCCTCAAAGCGCTCGGCGCCCGACCCGCCCATCACCCGGTCGGCCAGCGCCATGGCCGTGTCCCACTGCGCCTGCTGAAAGGCGCAGTAGCCGAGTCCGAGCACGGCGGCAGGCTGGTCCGGCTTCTCGTCCAGCGCCTCGGCAAACAGTTTGCGCGCGTTGTCCGTGTGGTTCATCATCAGATGCGCGTAGGCCAGTTCGGTGCGCGCCGCGGTCATGCGCGGCACCTTCGTCAGCAGGCCTGCCAGCGTCTGCACTGCGGACGGCGCCTTGCCCAGCCGCAGCTGGCACCGGCCAATCTGGAACGCCGCCGCGTTCAGCGAGGGGTCCATCTGGAGCGCCTTCTGGAAATGCGCCATCGCCGCCTCCGTCTCGCCCTTCATGGCGGCGGTCAACCCCTCATCATAGTAACTTTCCGCGTTCTCGCCCCCGAAAGGCATATGGGTGGCATCCTTTCCCGGCGGCCGGGCCGCCTGTTGGTGTCAACGCAGCGTTTCCAGCGCGGCCCGCACCGCGTCCGGCGTCACATCCGTGCGGTGGACTACCGCGCCCATGCGTGCCGCCAGCACAAACTTCAGCGTGCCCGCGCGCGCCTTCTTGTCCGTCTTCATGGCCGCAAGCGTTTCCTCCACCGGCAGTTCCGGCCAGCGCACCGGCAGCCCGTAGGCCGCAATGCAGGCCTCCTGCCGCGCAACAAACGCGTCATCAACCAGTCCGAGACCCCGCGCCAGTGCGCCCGCGGCGCACATGCCCAGCGCCACCGCCTCCCCGTGCAGGAAGCGGTCATAATGGCTCGCCGTTTCGATGGCGTGGCCGAAGGTGTGGCCGTAGTTCAGGTCGGCACGGCGGCCGTTTTCGTGCTCGTCCTCGGCCACCACGGCCGCCTTGATCTCGCACGAGCGCACCACGGGGGTGCGCAGCGCGTCCAGGTCGCCCTGCAGCACCGCCACCGACGCGCCCTCCAAATACTCGAACAACTCGGCGTCGGCGATGACGCCGTGTTTGATCACCTCCGCCATGCCCGCCCGCAGTTCGCGCGGCGGCAGCGTGCGCAGCATGCCCATGTCCATGATGACCGCCGCTGGCTGGTGAAACGCGCCGATGGTGTTCTTGCCCAGCGGATGGTTCACCCCCGTCTTGCCGCCCACGCTCGAATCCACCTGGGCCACAATCGTCGTGGGAATCTGTATGAACGGCACGCCGCGCATGAAAACCGCCGCGGCAAACCCCGCCATGTCGCCCACCACGCCCCCGCCCAGCGCCACCACCACGCCCGCCCGGTCAAGCCCGCCGGACAGGAATGTGCCGCAGATCTCGCCGATGCGCTCCAGTTGCTTGCCCGCCTCGCCCGCGGGCATCACGTGCGTCACGACCCGGCGGCCCGCCGCCACAAGCTCCGCCTCCACCCGCGCCGCATACAGCGGGCCCACGTTGCTGTCCGTCACCAAACCCACCGCGCCCCGGCCGACACGGCCCAGCACCGCGCGCAACGGCGACAGGTCGTCCACGCCGATGTGAATGTCATAGGCCCGGTCGCCCAGGGGCACGTTTACTATCGCAGAAGAGAACGCCACAGTCTGCCCTTTGTCGGTGTGCCGGAAGAAAGAACCGGCACCTTGGAAAGGTCATTCTAAGCAGGCACCCCCTCCGGGCGCAACCGAACCATTCCGCAGGCGGTCCCGGCAATCGCGGCGCTACTTCGTGGGCGTTGCGCTGGCCACCTTTCCCCAGGAATAGTTCGGCCATCCGTCGTGGGTGTACGCGCCGTAATAGTAGGTGACACCCGTCGTCAGGCCGGTGTCGGTCTTGCCGGTGCCGGGACCGTCATAAATGACCGCGCCGTCCGTGTCGGAGAAGGGGGCGCTGCCCTGCTTGCGGATGATCTTCACGCCCGTGAAATCGGCCGTGGTCGGGTTGGTCCAGGAAAGCTGCACCGAACCCTTGCCCGGCACCGCCTGGAAATTGGTCACCTCGGCGGGCGGGGTGATGTCGGACCATGTGGTGCCGCTCGCGGAAACGCCGTCCGAGCGGTTGCCGTTCACATCGTAGGAGAAAGCGGTGTAGTAATAGGTCACGCCAGGGTCAAGCGGCCCGTCGAAATAGGAGTCGCCGTTGCCGTTGACCACGATTTCGCCGTCAGTAGGGTTGACGGGGAAACCTGTCGTCTTCCTGAGCACGCGGACAAAGGAGAAATCGCCGCCGGGATTGTCCCAGCTCAGCATGAGAATGTCCTTGTGGGGAACGATGGTGAAGTTGGCCACGTTGGGCGGCGACTGGGTTTCGGCGACGGTGGCCTCGACCGTGATTGAGTTGACCCGGCTGAACGCAAGGTGCGTGTTCAGTCCGGGGGCATGGAACCCGAGCATGTCCAGAATTGCATAACCGTCCTTGATCACGCCGCGGCCGAAACAGCGCATTCCCGCTTCAGCGCCGCTTTGCGTGGCGGTGACGGTGACGCCGTCCACGGCGTAGAAGACATAGAGCCTGTCGCCCACCCAGAAGCCCAGCGCCGCGTCGGGCAGGCCCCGCGTGTACGGATTGTCGGTCCAGACGGCCAGCGTCGGATCGCCGAAGGTGTGCCACATCAGGAGTTCGTCATGCACCTCCTGCTGGTTCACATCGCCGAAGTTCCCGGTCTGCGTGGAGAGGTAGTTCTTGCCGTGTGCCAGGATGTCCCCAAGGCGCGGCGTGGCCTTGCCGCCGCCGAAGTTGGACAGCGCGTCCGGCCACATCGCGTCCAGAAATCCCTGAAGCAGCAGCGAGTTGGCCGTGCTCGGGCTGTTGCGGGTGTCGCCGATCACGCCGATGGCCCCGCCGTTCTCTGAGCGGATGAACCGTTCCACCAGGTAGTCGAAGTCGGCGGGCGCGCCCATCGCGCCGCCGCTGGTTTCGTCGTCAAACATGCCGCTCGCGCAGTTTACGCTGAACACCAGCGGCAGCAGCGCACCGTTACTTATTTTGGGATCGGGCGTGGGCGTGTCGTCTCCGTAGATATTGGACCAGCGGAACCACGGGCTTCCCCACGCGCCCGGTGAACCGTGATCCCGGTGAATTACCAGGAAACGGCCCGCATTGAACCCGTCTATGATTTGCTGGGTGGTCCCGTTCCAGGCAAGGTTGTACACGTCGGCGGGCAGCGCAGTCCCGTCGTCGTAATACTTCGGCTTGGTGCTGCCGGTGTAGGCGCTGTCCACGGTCCTGACGTAGATGCGGTCCACCGTTTTGCCGTGGTTGGCCATGAGATTGCGCGAGAACTCGCTCACCCGTATGAAAGTCCGCTGGTCCATGCCCTTGGTGGTGCTGTCCACGTTGCAGCACTGGAACTGGGATGCGATCATCGCGCGCGAGTAGAAATTGGCGTCCTGCGGCGGCGCGCCCTCGTAGGCGATGATGCGGTCCACGCAGCGGTCGGCCTCTTCCAGCGTGTCCACGGACAGGCGCCCCACCGCCAGGTCGGGCAGCAGGCCCGTCGTACTCTCCTCGTTGTTCTTGGAATAGGGCCAGTCGGTGCCGATGGTGGCGCTGCCTATGGCGTCAGCCGGCTGCATGGCGTTGATGTAGGCCGGAGGAATGAACTCGGCGTCGCCCAGCAGCAGCACATAGGCCGGACGCGGCGTGACCCGGTCGTACTCGTTTTCAATCAGGTCGTCAATGCCGTCCAATGTGTCGGGCCCGCGGCCCGCGCCGTCGGCCACGGTAAACACTTTGGTGATGACGCCGTGGTTGTTCTTCCATGCGGCAAGCCGGTCGGCCGCATCGCGGAAATCGGGCGGTGTCAGGATCATGAATTCCTCGCCCACGCCCAGCAGTGACACGACCGGCGGAACATACTTCTGCTTGACGATGTCCCAGTTGGCCAGGGAACCCAGGATGCCGTCCTGCGCCTCCTCAAAAGCGCCGAAGTTGGCCGCCGTGCCGTACTGGCCGCTGCCGCCCTGGAAGGCCAGCGTGGCGTGGATATGATCAAAAAGGCTGAGGGTCTGCGTGGCCGGATTGTACTGCCCCCCGGACATCTCCAACTGGTACACGCGCACGCCGCGCATGCGCCCCAGCGACGAGATCCGGACGGGCTCGGCGGGAAACAGCGTATTGGCGCCGTACACCTCCGGGTTCAGCGTGAAAGGCGGCTTGGCGAAGGGGTCAAGCGGCTGAATGGCGTCCATCGTCTCCGGCTGGGCGGGCCAGAGATTCATCTGGATGGTTTCGGCGGGCGTCACCTCGAACGCCACCGCGACCTCGGCGCCCTCGGGCACGGCAAAGAGACGGCGCGCCACCGGCAGGACGGGGTGTCCCGGTTCGGCCAGGTTGAAGTCAATGCCGGGCAGGTTGAGGTCGGTAAACACCTTCCCGCCGTTTTCGCGGGTGACCACCAGCGGTTCGCCGAAGGACGCGTCTGCGGTCAGCATTTCCAGCCCGCTCGCGGCGGCGTCAGGCAGCACTGCGGCCCGCCGGTCAATGCGCTCGAATTCGACGCACTGGTCCTTGTTCGGCAGTTTCAGCGCCATGGCGCGGCGCAGCATGCGCGCGTCATTGTAGAGCCGCTCGCAGTCGGACACGGCGTTGTCCGCGCGGAAATCCTGCAGGCGCCCAAGCAATGCCCGCAGACCGCCGCCCGCGCCGCAGGGGTCACCGCCGCGATAGCCCTGTTCCGCACCCCCGAGCAGGCCCTTGAGTTCGCCGCGTTGGTCCGCCGCCAGTGCGGTGTCGGGCACGGCGTCAATGGCGCCCCGCATTTCAGAGAAACCGGTCAGCACTTCCGGGTCGGCAATGGCCGAAACCGGCGTGGCCGCCACCTGCGCTCCGCTGGCATGGTTGCCTGCAAGGTCCAC
>CALDSM010000239.1 GCA_937923585.1 uncultured bacterium | reverse complement strand
TACGAGATCTGATCGTGACTGGAGTTCAGACGTGTGCTCTTCCGATCTCACATACACCCATTCACCATAGGTGCCCAGGTCTGACACGCCCACCACCGGCGGTGCAATCTCCACGCCCTTGGGAAGAGTCTTGTACCCGTTGGCCAGCACCGTGGCGCGCTCATTGTTCCACTGGTCAAACGAATCGCTCTCGCCGCGGTCAAAGCCGATGGGGTCCGACGGCAGGTAGCCTGGGTCCACCCAGAGGCGCTGCGCATCGGTGAGGCGCACCGGTGCGCCCGCCTCGGTGCGCACCTCGGCGCCGCCCCAGCGCACGCTGACCGTCGCGGCGCCCTTCTCGTCAACGTCCACACGCACGCACGAATCCACCGGCACATCCACCTGGCAGGAGGGCGTCGTGACGACAAAACTGCCCTGGCTGCGGCTTGTGCGCTGCACATAGAACGAGCCCAGCCAGCTGCGCACATCCGCCGCGGGCGGAAGTGACTTCAGTTCCGCCTTGCTTCCGTCGGCCAGGCGCAGGAACGAGCCTCCGGCGAGTTCAACCTCGGACAGGCCGCCCTGGTCCACCCAGAGCGCATCACCCGGCATAAGCAGGGTGTTGAGCGTTGCCCGGTCCCAGTCCTTGTCGTCCGCGCCCTTCACCAGCATGCCTTTCGTGTCATAGCTGACGCGGCCATGCAATTGCAGTTCCTGGGCACCGGCGGACACTGCGGCGAACACAAACACTGCCGCCAACATAAGGAACCGCGCACTCAATTTCGTTTTCATGGCTTTCGCCTCCTTCACTGAACTTTGAAGCACATCCAACAAGACGATTTCCCCGGCGCATCATTCAAATCCGGGAGGATCGGTGTCCCCGCCGACCGGACGCCGGGGACGGCGTCCCTCCCTTCATGCGTCCCCGCCTACCAAAACCTGGGCACGACATCCCTCCTATGGTTTTAGTGAGTCCAGCAGCATAATTTGGGGCTATATAGTGTCTTGTAAAACGCATCCGCCACTACATATTGCGCCCCACCATTCCTTGTGCTAGAATGCCGCTGGAGGTGTCATCGGTGCGATTTGGAAAACGTGACAAGACGTGGGCCGCAATGGGGCGGCGCCTCTTTGGAGACGCCTCGGAGTCGGCTGAAGACGGAGCAGCCAATCCCGCTCCGCGACCGCACCCTGACCAAGACCCGCTGGAACCAACGCCGGAGGAACAGGCCATGGCAGTGCCTGAAACGCGCGACAATTCAATGGCCCAAGGCGACCCGACCCAGAGTCTGTTCTCCGCACTGGGCCGTTTCTGCCGCAATTTTACGCGCGCCCAAAGCCTCCCCAACAGCCCCTGGCCCGGCGAATGCATGCAGGAACTGACGGCATCGTTGAAAGTCTGCCTGGACCAGAATTGGGTCAGCCTGCAGCGCGCGCTTATTGACACGGCGCGCGTGCTGTCAAGCTACGACCGCGCGGGCCGCGCCCCGGAGTGCCTGCCGTTCCTGCAAAAGTCGCACGACATCCTGTCGCTCATGGTGGGCGATCTGATTTTAGACCGGGTCACCGACCTGGGCCGCTACGGCTGGACGGATCACTATGCGCGCGCCGTCGCCAACCTCAAACAGCGCGGCATAGAACTCGTGGAGGACGACTCGGCCGACGCCAATCCGCTGATGGAGGAATCCGCGCCCGTCATGGAAACCAAGGCGGCACCTGCGTATTCCGAACCGGCGGCCCCCTTCGATGATCCCCCCACGGGAACTGCCGCCGCAACCGAGACGAATGCGCCGGAAATGCCCGTCCCGGAGGAGCCTGATCTCTCCGTCGAACCGGAACCGGAAGTGGTGGAAACCGAAGAGGATTCTTCTGACTCTGAACCGGAGGAGGCGCCGATAGACTCGGCCCCCGTGGAGGAGCCATGGGAACCGGAGACCGACACCGCGCCGGAACCGGAACAGCCGGCCGGCGTGACACCCGCCGCAGAGTCTGCGCCTGTGGAACCCGCCGGGGAGACCGTGGAAGCCATCAATGTGGCCATGCAGCAGGCCATCATGACGGGTGACGTGGCGCAGGCCAAGACGCTCGCCATCCGCCTGGCGGCCGCGCTGGCCCGCCGCGAGATTGACACCGCGCAGGGCAATCTGGCCGCCGCACAGGACCGGCTCGCGATGAACGCCGCGGCCATTGAGGAGGGGCAGCACCGCGTGTCGGACGCCGAGGCCCGCCTCCAGCACGCCGAAACGGAAATCAGCGAGCGCGAGGCCGAATCACAGGCCTGCCGCGAGCGCATTACTGCGCTGGACGGGGAGATTCATTCCCGCAAGGCGGAGGTGGCCGACCTCGATGCCCAGATACAGGCGCTGCAGGAGCGCCGCGCCCTGGAGGCCGCCGCGCTGCACGAGCGCGAGTCGGAGCGCGCCGCGTCCGTCGCAGGGGACAGCCTCATCCAGACCGAAATCGAATCGCTCAACGAGGAGGAGGAGGCGGCCCGCGAATTCCTTGAGGCGGCCCGAGCGAAACTCGACA
>CALDSM010000238.1 GCA_937923585.1 uncultured bacterium | reverse complement strand
CTTCCTTGCCAATCACCCGGTCAAACAGGATGTGCAGCCCCAGCCGCAGACTCCACGAACCGGCCAATAACGCCATCGTCCATCGGGACAAGGGATTTCCATCCAGGAGCAATGCGTATGACACGGCCAAGACGCCGACCCCGAGCGACCACGCCGCGTCCACAACACCCGTGTTTCCAATCCTTCGCCGCATAAAGAACAGCGCCGCCATCATCGCGGCAACGAACACCCAAGCCGCCGCCATGACCACAAGTGAATGCCACATGTCCAAGCCCTCTCAAACTCGCTTGCTTACTTGGAACGCGGCACCGCGTTCCCATATTTGCGGCAACAGGATCGTTGTGCCTGCCGGGCCCGGATGGCGCCGGGGGGGGGCTAGTCCCGCAGATCCGCGCGCTGCTTCGACAAGCGGTCATGCGCCGTTGCGACGAGTTCCACAAGCAGGTCACGCGCCTGTCCGGAAGTCAGACAATAGGGATCGAATTTCCGTCCGCCTGTGTATTTCTCCAGCACTTCCCTGCTTGCATCCTGGGTTTTCAGGAACGCCATAGACCAATCGGCGAACAACCTTTGCTCCGCGTCGCAATACTCAAGGAGAACCACATCGCGATGGCGTCCGTCCTGCTGGATATCCGCGTAGAGCTCATTGACGGCGGTCCTGGAACCCTCGAGACACTGCAGGAAGAACGTCGGGTCATAACAGAGAACACCCGTAATGCCCAAAGCCTGGTTCTTCTTCCGCGCCACGTCCAAGATCTGCTGAATCGCGAGAATATCGCACTCCTCGGTCATTCGGCTCACGTAAATCAGTCTGACCATTTGCATGATGCGTTTCCTTTCCTTTTTGGCGGGGGCCACCCATGTGCGTTCAATCACCCTTGGGGCTGTCACAATGCGGGGACGCCGGATTGGGCCTTGACGACAAAGTCATCCATACGCCGCCAATTCTCGTATATCCATAACCGAAGCTCTTGCCCATCCCTGGGAACGCCGGTTGCGGGACGACCCCAGAATTGTACGCGTATCTCGCGGCCAATCATACTGCCGCCAAAGATGTCCAGAAAAGATGCCGCGTTTTCGAACCCCGTATGCGCGCAGAAGACCACATCCATCGCTGGATTCCGTTCAAGAAGGCCCAGAGTCCCCAGCAGTCTTGGCGGCAGCACACAACGGAACCCGCGCGCGATTTCCAGAAGCCTCTCATCCCCGGAAGACTCCAACCGTGCCAGTGCGCGGTCAAGTTTCCCAGTGGAGAAGCGCGTGGACTCGGGCCAGAGAATCACCCCCTGGCACGGCCCCAAATTGTCCGCAAGGGACGCTATCAACGCCGCTTCCCCGTGGGTGTTTGCGGACCTGCGGTCCACAAAGTAGTTGGGCAGGCGGTTGCCCACGACATCCAGACAAGGGTCCCAAAGCAGTTCCCGCTTCATAACGTAGCGCAACCGAAAGCCTCTCCGGACGCAGACGAGATAAGTTGCCAAAATTGTGTCCGCCAAACTCGTATGGCGCACCAGCAACAGGATCGGGTTGTCGCCGAAGACAGGCCCGTCCTCCTCCACATGCAGCCGCATCGAAAACAGGCGGAGTCCAACCCATGCAAATCCCCTCGCCCACAGACGTTGAAGGCCGTAGTTCCACCGGAGGAAACGATGATGTGACGCACCCAGCCAAACCCCGTCCGCCACCCATACGATGAAAGCCCCGAGCAATCCGAGCAGTTCCCAGAGGCCGTAGAAGACAACCAGCATATAGGCCCGGATCAGGGGGAAACGCCGGTCGCGAGTCGCGTCTATTGCCAGCAGCACACAAGCGGCCAACGGGGAAAGTCCAATCGCCACCAGACTTCCGACCGTGAGCACCCCAATGCTGACAATGCGTCTAGACCATTTCCTTGCCAATTTCCGTTATCCCTCGGCATTATGGCTTTATCGGTCGAAGACGTATCCGATTATACGCTTGACATCGCTTTCTGGATAACAACGGGCGAGAGCCTTGCCCCCCTCTTTCTGTTGGCGGCCATCTTTCCAGCCGCCGGACGGGCTCCCGGCTGACCGCTCAAGTAACCCACAGTCATTTATGGTAAAGGCTCTCCACCCTCTTGTTTGTATTCTTCAGAATATCAGGCATACTGCCTTTTGTCAGTATGTTGACTATCCAACCGAGACCTGTCGGAATGCGGCCCGGGTCTGTGTAGACGTGATACCTGGCAAACAGATAGCCCGGTTTTTCGGAGAAGGGCCTCAAGAACCAGAAGCCTGTCGTTTCCACAATGGTTTCAGAATCTTTCAACTCCGGCCATGGGACCTTGTGCCAGGTGATGGAGGCTTGGGCCTCCTCCCTGGTGGCGGTCAGACTGAGTTTGTACCGCTTAACCTGTCCCATTGGAAGTCCCAGTTTGTATTCAACCACGGAAGTGTTGCCCTCGGAGTTTTCTATTCGAGCCGTCTCAACGTTTGGCATGAATTGCGGATATTTTTCATAATCGGCCAGGACGTCAAAGACCTGCTCCACCGTGCCCCTTACAAGACCGAGCGCATCGTAGGTCTTCCCGTTTCTCCGCCCGCCCGGGTTTGCGACCTCCCGGGTCACAATCTCACCGCGCATCAGCTTCGCCTTTTCTGCATCCGAATACAAAACGTCACCGGGCTTCTCCTGCGGCTGATCCGTCTTCATGGGCGCCGGTGTTTCAGGGCTGGCGAAAAGGGAACTTACTGCGAATGCACAAAGAAACAGGGCGGCCGATTTCACGCGCTTCTCCTTTCAAACAGGCCGTTGATGTTCTGTGGTTGTTTAAGTCCGGGCGTTTCCGCCGCGCCTGTCTTCACCGCTTCCGCAGCCGCCGGGCGCCGACTGCCGCCGCAGCGAGTCCCAGTGCGAGCAGTCCCGCGGTTGAGACGGCGGGCACGGGATTCACCGAAACCACCACCGGGCCAAAGATCCGCTGGCCGCCGGCGTCAACGCAGTCGTATATGCCGCCATCATCCCTGCCGAGACGCAGGATGTGCAGCTCGCACCAATGGGTGCCGAACATGGTGTTGGTGTTTTGGAGGGGCTGGCCGTCCCTGCGCCACTGGAATCCGCCGGCAAGGTTGAGG
>CALDSM010000237.1 GCA_937923585.1 uncultured bacterium | reverse complement strand
TCCAGTTTCTCGACGGGGCAAACAACCGCTCGGCGACGTACAGCGATTACATCCGTCTGGACACCGCGCCGCCGACGGGGGCCATCACCATCAACGCCGGCGCCATGACCACCACGGTTCGCTCGGTCACGCTGGGATTGACGTGGTCGGACGGTGCGGGCGCGGGCGTGTCGCGCATGCGCTTCAGCGACAACGGCTCCACCTGGACCGCCTGGATGGCGCCGACAGCCACGCGCGCGCACATGCTCCCCGAGGGACTGGGCTATCACACGGTGCGGGTGCAGTATCTTGACGGCGTGGGCAATTATTCCGCCGTGTACAACGACTACATCAAACTGGTGGTGCCCGACCCGCACGTGAGCCCCATCAAGGATGACAACGACGGGGATTACCTCGCGGACGCGGAGGAGGCTGCGCTCGACACCGACCCGGCCAAACCCGACGAGGACGGCAACGGCAAGCCCGACGGTTTTGACCTGGCGCTCAGTTTGGCAGGGTCCGTAAGCAAGATGCCCTGGTTCAATTCGGCGGGCGATCCGCTGTACGGGCTGAATCCGCCGGACCTCGACAAGCAGTTTCCCACGGACCAGCCTTATGTGATCAGCTGCGATTACCTTCTTGACTGCGTGTGGATTTGCCCCGTGTGCCAGCAGGCACTGCCCGCGGGCTGCATCATCGTCGTCAATCCGGCGATACACGCAAGCTGGAGCGACGGGGTGAAGATACCCTTCGGCGGATGGCATTGCCTCCAGCACGGCGCCTTCTCCTATCCGGGCGCGGCCTGCGGGGGCACGGGTGAGAACCGTATTGACGCGCCCGGGCTGGTGACGGCTGTAACCGCCAGCGCGGCCAATATGAAGGCGGCCGCGTGGATTGCCTGTGGCGAGCAGCCGAAGGAGTGGGGTGTGGAAATCCTGCCGCTGGGTGCTCCGGTCAACGGCATACGGGTTTCAGGCCCGACCGCCCAATACGGCAATGACTGCGAGGGCAACGTCGGCCTAGGTGGGCACCCCTATTTTGCCGTCAGCGAAGCCAGGCGCACACTGACGCTGGTGGCCGTCAAGCCGGTCTCGGCGGCATGCCCTGACGTCTATATGCCCGTATGCGGTCTTCAGGCCAGCATACTCGGCATGAGCAGCGGTAAGTGGACCTTCCGCGCACCCATACTCGACCCGCCGGTGGAGTTCACCTTCGACATCTAATGGACGCAAACATGCAGGGCGCATAGAGTGGCGCGAGGCGCCGCGCAACGCACCGCGCCCGTATTGGAGCAGGACCGGTTCCAATCCCCCTTCGAGAGGGGGAGGGACAGAAACCTTAGATCCCCCCTGGAGGGGGGTGCTGCGAAGCAGCGGGGGGTGTATGCCTCCGCATGTGCCATAACCTACACCCCCCGGCCCTTCGGGCCTTCCCCCCTCGCAGGGGGGGCCTTTTGTCTGCGACGTTGGTCCCTCCCGTCTTCAAAGGGGGACTCAAGACGGCGCATGTCCTGAGGTGATGGCGTTTACTCCTTCGGCTGCTCCGGCGGGGGGTTGAACGGCGCGATGCGGCCGTCTTCCGCGATGGCTACGCGCACGAGGCCCGCCTGCTCGTGTATCGGGGCGCTGGGGTCGTGGCCGAAAATTGTGCTCCACCAGTTGTTCTCGAAGTCGCGGAAGAACACGTTGTGGCCGCCGTGCGGCACCGCGAGATAACGGTCGCCGTAGGGGCCCATCAGGCTGTCCGACGTGGCGCTCATGCAGTGGTAGTCGCCGTTGATGAAATCGGCGCAGCACAGGTGGTACTTGCCGTCGGCCTTGAAGATGAACGCGCCCTCGAAGCCCACCTGCGGCGCATTGGCGGGCGCCAGCAGTTTCGGGTCACCCGCCAAGCCGCTCATGTCGTCCTTCATCGGCGCAATCATGCCGTTCTGCCAGACGAAGTACACCTTGCCGTCGTCATCCTGGAACAGCGATGCGTCAATATTGCCGGTGAGCGGGCCGTCAGCCTTGACATCCTTGTACGGACCTTCGGGCTTGCCGCTCACGCTTTTGAGCAGTCCCGTGCCGCCGTAATTGACGCAGTAGGTCAGCCAGAACGTGCCCTTGAGGTAATGAATCTCCGGCGCCCACAGCGCGCGTTTGCCGTTCTGCACCTTCTGCCAGGTGGCGTCCTTCTCGAAAGACCACACCAGCCCCTGCGGCTCCCATTGCTTCAGGTCTTTCGATTTCCACAGGCGGATGCCCTCATTGGTTTCCCACCAGGTGGGCGCGCCGGTCGTGCCGACCATGTAGTACTCGCCGTTCACCGCGCACACGCTCGGATCGCGCAGCGGCGTGTCGAACAGCGGCGTGACCGCCGGGAGCAGTTCCTGCGCGGCGACCCACGATGACCGGAGTTCAATGGCGTTGAGCAGATGGATGTACGGCATGCCGCCGTCAGCTTCCAGGGCGAGATCGTGCCGTTCGCGGTTGGGCAGGAAATGCGAAGCCATGAATACGAGCCCGTCCTGCGCGTAGATCTCCAGTGTGGTGCGGTCGGCCAGCACGCGCAGCCAGAGCTGGCCGCCGACCGGTTTAACCGGCGCTTCCTTGCCGAGGGCGGTCAGTTTTCCGGCCTCCACGTTCCACACAATCTGCTCGCCGCGCACGGTTAGTGTGACACTCTTGGCGTCCCACGGCGTGAGGCGGAGTTGAATGTCGAACAGTTCTCCCGTGACGCCCGCAAGCGGATTTTCACCGGTCTTGAGCCAGGTTTCCCTCAGTCCGTGTCTGCGGCATTCGAGGGAGTCTATCTCGCGCACCGGAGAGCGATGCAGGCGGGGGCCGTCAGGCGTGTCTTTCAGCCGCAATTCACAGGGGAAACCCATCTGCTGGTTGAACGGCATCTGCGGATAGGCGCCGCCGTTTATCCAGCCGATTTGGATGCGGCGCCCGTCCTCGGCGGGGATGTCGTTGTAGGTCTGGGCCGCGTAGTAGTTGTCGCCGAAGTGCCCCTTGATGACATCCGTCTCCGGGGTGAACTTGACGCCGTCGAACCGGCCCACAAGATAACTCTCATTGGCGTTGGTGAAAACCCAGCGGGTGTCGGCCTTGTTGCCGTCCAGGGGCAGCTCAAAGAAGTCGGGGCACTCGCTGCAGCCCGGCATGGACACGTCGCACAGTTTCTTCCACTGCTTCAGATTGGGCGAGCCGAAGATGGCGAAGTCCGACTTGTCGAGGTAGAGGGCCATGACCCACTGCTTCGACGGGGCATGCCAGAAGATGCGCGGGTCGCGGTTGCCGCCGACGATGTGTTCCAGCACCGGGTTCTCCGGCAGCCGCTTCCACGTGCGGCCCCGGTCGTTGCTGTAGGCCAGGCACTGCGTGAACTTCGGCCCGTCCGGCTTTTCCGGCACCGGTGCGCCGGTGTACAGCGCGATCAGCGTCTTTTCGTCGCCCACCTGAAGGCCCGCGCTGTTTTCCCAGTCCACCGCCGCGCTGCCGGAGAAGCAGGTCCCGTGTTCGTCCGGGAACATTGCGATGGGCAGTTCCTCCCAATGCACGAGGTCGCGGCTGATGGCGTGGCCCCAGCTCATGTTGCCCCACTGCGTGCCCCAGGGGTTGTGCTGGAAGAACAGGTGGTATTCGCCCTTGTAGAACACGAGCCCGTTCGGGTCATTCGTCCAGTTGCGGCGCGGCGAAAAATGGAACTGCGGCCGCCAGGTCTCGTTGTACGCCTCGTCGGTCACCACGGGCAGCGCCTTCTGCGTGTCGGAAAGTGTGATCTGATCCACGGCAATGTGTCCCCATCCGCCCACGCGTTTGTCCACTGCTTCTATCCGCGCCGTCTTGCCCTGCAATGCGGCGACATCCCAACTTGCCCAATCCAACCGTTCACTGTTCGAGCCCGTTGCCGTGCGCACCGCGGTGCCGTCCGCCAGCAGGTTCACGCAGGCCCCGCCGGGGAAGCACCCGCCGCCCACCAGCAGATTTATCCACGGCTTGTCTATCGTGAACTCCGGGGAGGTCATCTTGCCCTTGGTGCCGTCGCCGTCGTGGTAGGAACTGGCCAGGGCCGCACCCTCAAACCCGCTCACGGCCATCTGGTTCGGCAGCGTGCCCTTTGCCGGGCCCGCGCCGAAGGCCGTGCCCTCGACGGTCCAGCCCGCATGATCGGGCCCCTCAAAATCAAAAAGCACCCGGTCCTCCGCGGCGGCAAAGCCCGCCGCAAGAACCGTCGTGCACGCCAGCATTCTCCAGAACATGGATTGCGCCTCCGCAGGGTTGTCTTCAAACACGGGCACACATCATCCCGTTTGCGGCGGTGCCGGTGCAAATCCATGCTGGGAGCCCTACCGGGAGCCCTACTGGGAGCGCCGGCGTCCCGCCGGCTGCCTTCGCGCGAAAACTCATCCCTTCGTTCTCAAATTCTCCCCTCGTTCAAGTGGAACTTGGGAACGATATTCCCCTCGTTCCCAAATTGTATTTGGGAACGCACTCGTCAGCGAAGTTCTACTTCGCAAACCGGGAAGCGAAGTGTAACTTCGCCTGCAATGCCATTCCCAAGTGAAACTTGGGAACGAGGGAAAACGAGAAAACACAGCCGGCGAGACGCCGGCGCTCCCAGTGGGAACCAGCCTCTCAGCGCTCGTACGCGCCGATGTCGAATCGTGCGCCCTGCGGGCGAGGCGTGCCTTCGATGTCCGCGGCGGGCGCGCCGTCGGGGGTGCCGGTGTCAATGCACGGCGAGCCAGGCAGCAGCCGCAGGTTGCCGTTCGCCGCGTCGGCGAACAGCGGGTCCAGATAGAAGGTGCCCACGTATCCGGGCGCCGGCGGAATGCAGGAGTACCGCGCGGTCAGCGTGCCGGATTCGACAAAGACTTCAGGCCCTTGCCCGGCGGTGTTGCCCCAGAAGATGCAATTGATCACGGTCGAATCCGCGGCATGCTGCCAGAACCCCCCGCCCTGGCCCGGCGTAGTGCCATAGCCGGTGGCGGTGTTCTGCGTGAACGTGCAGTTCGTGAGGAGGACCGTCATGCCGTCGTTAACCATGCCGCCGCCGTTCACCGCTGAATTGCCTGCAAACACACAGTTGGCGACCCGCACCGCTGCGCCGCCGGCAGTATATGCCGTGTTCCATATGCCCGCGTCGGCATTTCGCCTAAAGACGCAATTCGTCACCGATGTGACTTTGCCCGATGAATACGCAGTGTTTCTTATTCCGCCTCCACTGTTTTGGTCGAAGGTGCATCCCGTGACGGTTATGGAGCCGCTGTCGTTGGACAGTGCCTGGCCGGTATTCTCCGCGAAAACACAGTTCGTGACCGTTGGAGAACCGCCGTAGCTGGTTATGCCGGCAGCGGAACTGCCGGACCCCGTGTTCTGCTTGAACGTGCAATTCACAACCGTGGGCGACCCGCCCTCGTTGCTGATGCCTCCCGCCCAAGCGCCCGAATTGTCCACAAACAGGCAGTTGGCCACCCGGGGCGAGCAGTTCCGGATGAACATGCCCGGGGCGCCACGGGTTATGCCAAACCCGTCCAGCACAGCGTCGTCTGCGCCAATGGTTGCGCCCCAGTACATGCCTGCGCCGACGATCACCGTGGGGTGCGCATTCCAGTCACGCTGGTCGCGCGCTGTTTCCGTACCTGCAAATCCGCCATACAGCGACACGCCGGGCGACAGCATCAGCCCCGTCTCCATTGGGGCGGCGTAATTGCCCCCGGCCACCCATACTTCGCCGCCGGGATCGGCGGCGGCGGTGTTGTTCGCCTTGTGAATGGTGCTGAACGCCGTGGCCCAGGAGCGCCCGTCGGCGGGTCCGGTCTGCGCAGCGTTCACATACAGGATATTCGGGACGAATTTTGCCGTCACCGTCTTGTCCGCATCCATGACCAGCGCGAGGTCTTGGTCTTCTTCCGCAGCGTCGCCCGCCCATCCCGCAAAGCGCATGCCCAGCGGCAGCGCCGTCACCCATGCGGTTTCGCCGCGCACAAAAGTGTGCGTGCCCGCCCCGGGCCGGGTATACCCGCCTTCTGCCGGGGAAACCTGAATGGTAAGCGTGACGAGGTTGTCTTCCGACGCAGTGCCCTCATAGGCGCCCATGTCCACTCCCGCACCCTCCGGGCGCGGTCGGCCCAGCAGGTCGTCGGCGGGCGCGGACAGTTCCATGCCCGGGAGGCCGCTTGCCGCCATGCCCGTGTCCAGGCAGGGCGAACCCGGGCGCAACTGGACACTTCCGCCTTCACCGTCAACAAACAGCGGGTCGGCGTCAATATTGCCCTCTCCAACATTGCCTGCGGCCGGATAGCCTCCCTGAATGCAGCAATGGTCCACGAAGGTCGGCGAGAGACCCGTCTGCGCGATCTCGGAAAGACCGGTCTGATCCCTGTCGCCCCACAGGATGCAGTTGCTCATGCGTGGCACTTGGAAACTCTGACCGTTGTCGGGGGTTCCAGCCACTGCCCCGCCGATATAGCCGATGTTCTGCGTGAACGTGCAGTTGACAAGTACCAGGTCGTACCCGTTAGCGGAGCAGACGGCGCCGCCGTGACCGCGCGGCCCCGCGGCCGAATTCCGCAGGAACAGGCAGTTCTCCAGACGTCCCCGCTGGGAGAGGTCGTAGAGCCCGCCGCCGCCGCCGTTGGCGGTGGAATTCCCGACAAAGACGCAGCGGGCAAGGGAAAGTTCGTCGGATCGGGCAAGCATTCCGCCGCCTTCGTCGGCGGAGTTGCGGACAAAGGTGCAATCCGACACGAGGGGCGATCCGCTCTCCGCGTAGATGCCACCGCCGCCCGAAGTCGCCTGGTTGCGCTGGAACGAGCAATGGGCGATGCGCGGTGAAGCTTCATGGACATAGATACCGCCTCCGTTGGACGCACCGTTTCCCACGAACGAGCAGTCCGCAATGACCGGTGACGCCTGACCGTACATGGCGCAGATGCCGGCACCCCGGTCGGCCCTGTTGGATGTAAAGAGGCAGTTTTGCACGGTGGGCGAGGTGTTTTCGGCATGCAGGCCGCCGCCCCAAGCCGCGTAGCCGTGTGTGATGGTGAACCCGTCCAGAAGGGCGCTGTCCGCGCCGATCGCGCATCGGCGCGCGTTCTCGCCGTCAATGACGCTGGCGTGGGTTTTCCAGTCGCGCTGGTCGCGGAAATCCTCGTTCCCCGCGAACCCGCCATGAAGCAGCACTCCGCGCCTCAGCGTCAGCACCGGGTCCGTTGCGGCCCTATAGGTTCCCTCGGCCACCCACACTTCGCCGGAACTGTCGTTGGGCGCCGCATCCACGGCGGACTGGATGTCATGATAGGCCGTGGCCCAGGACTTGCCGTCCGGTGTGCCCTTGCCGTCCGGGGTCACGTACACGACGTTTAGTGCGAATGCTGCCGTCACGGTCTTGTCCGAATCCATGACGACGGAAGCTATGGGCGTGTTGTCCTCAACATCCCCGGTCCAGCCGGTGAACCGCATACCCGACGGCGTCGCAGCCAGCAGAACCCGTGCACCGCGCGGGTACTGGTGCATGCCGCCACTGGGGATGGTTTCACCGCCATGAGTTGGGGAGGCCTGCACGGTGAGCGTTACAAGGTCGGTCGCCGAACTCTCGTATGCGCCCATGTCCACGCCACCGCCTTCCGGTCGCGGCCTTTCCAGAAGGTCCGTTGCGGGTGCGTCTGTTTCCGTACCCGCGTCCAGGCAGGGCGAACCCGGAAGCAGTTGCAGATTGCCGCCGTCGGCGTCCGCAAACAGCGGGTTGTCGCCAATGTTGTCCGTGCCGTCGTATCCCCCCTGGACGCAGGAGTGGTCAACGACGGCGCCGGAGTACGGATAGTTCGAGCCGATCTCCGGATTGGCATCGTTCGCCCGGTCTTCCCAGAGGATGCAGTTGGTCAGATACGAGGCGTAGGCCGAATACAGCGCGCCGCCGTCGCGGGCCGCATTGCGCGTGAAGGTGCAGTTGCGCAGGCGAAGGTCGTATGCCTCGCCGTAGAGGCCGCCGCCTTCCCCCGTGGCGCGGTTGTCCTGGAACACGCAATTGTTCAGGCTCCAGGCGTTCTGTGAGACGTACAGGCCGCCGCCGAGCCGGGCGTTGTTCCGCGCGAAGGTGCAGCCATCCACCGCCGCCGCACTCTGCACGCCGACAAAGCCGCCGCCCATGTCCAGTGCGGTGTTCTCCGCAAAGACGCAGCCGCGCAGCGTCACATTGCAGGAGAAGACGATCATCCCGCCGCCGGAGGCTGCGGAATTTCGCGCGACGACGCAGTCGGTCATGGCCAGGGACGCGCTTCCGCAGAGGATGCCGCCGCCGAATGCCCCGGCGGATGCGTTGGGTGCCGCGTTTTGGATGAACAGGCAGCGTCTGAGCACCGGTCCTCCCTCACCGTCGCTGTATAGGCCGCCGCCGAACCCGTCAGACCTGTTGCCCTGGAAAACGCAGTCCTCGATCAGCGGCGAGCCCCGGAAGTTGCCGAGGCCGCCGCCGTTGGTGGCGGCCGAATTCGCGGCAAAGACACAGTGCGCGATCACGGGAGCCGTCAGCGTGTTGCTCATGCCGCCGCCGTTGTCCGCACGGCCGCGGGTGACGGTGAAGCCGTCCAGCGCGGCGTAGTCTGCGCCGGAGACGCACATCCGCACGTCCTCGCCGTCAATAATGCACTTGTGCGCGTTCCAGTCGCGCTGGTCGCGGTATACCTCCGTGCCCGCAAAGCCGCCGTAGACCAGCACCGCCGCGCGCAGGTTCAGCACGGTGCTTTCTACGGATCGGTAGGTGCCTTCGGCCACCCAGACCTGCGCATTGATCGGCGCCGCGTCCACGGCGGACTGGATGTCGGGGTAGGCGGTTGTCCAGGTGATGCCGTCCGGCGCGGCGGCGGCACTGTCAGCGTCCACATGCAGCACGATCCCGACGCCGAACTCCGCCGATACCGTGATGTCGCCGGTCACGCTCGTATCGGTGCGGGTCGCGGCGGTGACGCCGTCGCTCCATTGCACGAAGTGGCAGCCCTCATTGGGAACGGCGGTGACCGACGTGCCGTCACCGCCATGATGCACCGACTGCGAAGTGGTGCCGGTCAGGGTGCCATTCTCGCCCGCGCTGTAGGTCAGCGTGTACACGTTGACGGCGAAACTGGCCGTGACGCTGAGGTCGGCGACGACACCGGCATCGGTACGCGCGGGTGTCAAGAGACCGTCGCTCCACTGCACGAAGTGATAGCCCGTTTCTGGCACGGCAATGACCTGTGTGCCGGCCATGCCATAGTCAACCGTCTGCCGGGTCTGGCCGGCAATGCCCCCGTGTTCTCCGGCCATGTAGGTCAGCGTCCGCGTGTCCACGGCAAACTCGGCGGTAACGCTGAGATCGGCCATAACGTTTCTGTCGGTGCGGGCGGGGGAGAGGATGCCGTCACTCCATTGAACAAAGTGACAATTGTCATCGGGCACCGCGAGGACTTCCGTACCGTCCGTGCCATAGTCCACGGTCTGCGTCGCTGCGCCCGTTATCGTGCCGTGCTCGCCCGCGCTGTAGGCGAGGGTGAAGGTGTCCACGGCAAACAGTGCCATGACATTGATGTCCACCGTTACGTTCCGGTCGGTGCGGGACGGCGTGGCGACTCCGTCGCTCCATTGAACGAAGTGGCAGTGTTCATCTGGGACCGCGGCGACCTCCGCACCGTCCGTGCCGTAGTCCACCGTTTGCGTTGTTGCGCCCGATATTGTGCCGTGGCTTCCCGCGCCGTAGGTCAGTGTGAAGGTGTCAAAGGCAAACTCCGCCGAAACCTGGACGTTGGCGGTGACATTGGCGTCGGTGCGCGGGTTGACGGTGGAGCCGTCGCTCCAGCGCACGAAATGGCGGCCCGTTGCCGCTTCGGCGGTGACGATTGTGCCGCTGTCCCCGTAAAGAACGGTTTGCAGCGTCTCGCCGGTGACGGTGCCGCCGTCGCCTGCGGCATAGGCCAGCGTGTAGCTGTTGGCGGCAAACACCGCCGTGACCGAGGTGTTCGCGTTCAGCGTGACGGTGGCGGGGTTCGTGTTGCCCGACAACGCCCCCGACCAGTGGTCGAAATGCGCGCCCGCCGTCGGAACCGCCGTCACGGAGATGGCCGTGCCTGCGCGGTGCGGATTGCCGGAGGGTTCCCACACGACACTGCCCGGCCCCTGCGACAACACCAGCAGGGAATAGTTCTTGGGGCAGCCCGTAAGAGACAGCATTGCCGCGCATGCGGCTAGAAGGACAGGGACCCACTTTCCGTGAAACATGTTCACCTCCTCTGAAGGCTCCACTATGCCCTCAGGTTGAATATAGCAGACATGTCTGCGGATGACAAGACTGCCATTTGGGGCATTACTGGGAGCGCCGGCGTCCCGCCGGCTGTGTTCTCGCGCAAAACAGCCG
>CALDSM010000236.1 GCA_937923585.1 uncultured bacterium | reverse complement strand
GTAGCAGCGCCAGTGCCAGAAATGCTTCTCATTGAAATCAATCTTGGGCGCCGGGCCGAGCCACGCCTCCCAGTCGAGGTCCTTGACCACCTGTACCGGGTCGGGCCGGTCCCACTGCGAATAGTAGCCGTACCAGCGCCAGGGCGCGCGCTCCTTGGTGCCGTTGAAATAGCGGCCGGTGTGGATCATCGTCAGCGGGCCGATTTCGCCGTCCTGGATGAGTTTGCGCGCGGCCTCGGTGGAGGGGTACTGGCGTCCCTGGTGGCCGAGCTGGAACACGGTCTTGGTCTTCTTGATGGCCTCGCGCATGCGCTTGGCGGAGTCCACCGAAATGGCCATGCCCTTCTCGCAGTAGACCGCCTTGCCCGCATTGCACGCATCAATCGTCATCTGCTCATGCCAGTGGTCCGGCGCGGCGATGACCACGGCCTCGACCTTCGGGTCGGCCAGCAGGTCCTTGTAGTTGGAGTAGCGCTTCGCGTCGGGGTTGCCGCACGCCTCGATGCCCCGCTCCAGATGCGGCTTGTACACATCACACACGGCGACGACCTTGGCGGTTTCCACGCTGCCGTTGTACTTGATGAGGTCCCAGCCGCGGGTGCCCGCGCCGATGTGGCCCACGCGCACCGGGTCAGACGTGGGGGCTGCCCCCGCCAGTATGGCCGGGGCGCCCAGCGCCGCCGCACCCGCCGCCAGCATGGTTCTCCGCGAAATGGTCACAGGTTCCTTCATGTTCTTCTCCTTTCCTGGGAATCGGCATTGCCGCCGGGGCCATGCGCCCGGCAGACGCCATGATAGGAGCCCTGGCGGGGATTGTCAATAAGATTCAGCCGCCGGGAGACAGGAGTCAGAAGGAAGTGTGGGCAGACATTCCTGTCTGCCTTCCGGTTTTCCTGACCAAAACCAGCAGACAGGAATGTCTGCCCCACATTGGTCATAATCGGCGCTTCTTGCGAAGACTCTGGGGCATAGCGGTATGGAAACGGGAGGGGTATGTTGACATGGATGCAGAGGCCGCACAGGATGGAAGGCAGGGGGAGTGGCAGAAGAATCGCCGCAGCTTGAGACTATTTTGAGACATGGCAAATTGTGCCGCGGCGCGCCGTCAGCGACAGCACAATGTAACTTAGCATCTACCGTGCCAAACACAGCATGTGCGTCGCCGACTCACAAGCCTCCGCCGTGCCCATGTATTTCCCGGGTGTCAGCGCTAAGGGCCCCTCGAGCCAAGGCTTTCTTGTCTGCCCAAGTTACTGCGTCCCCGAAGAGGCGAAAAAGAAGTAGTTGCATCAGCTATGACTTATTGCAGATGCCGCTCCAGCACCGACGCCAACGCGTTCTCAGCAATCTTGGACTCGACAACATTTCCGGAGGCATCCACAAGCCAGTTCGAGGGAATGCAGGAGACGCCATAGCCCGTGGTGACCGGATTGGTTTCGCTCCATGCGCCGATGTTGTACTGGGGCCAGGGCAGTTCTTCTCTGGCCACGAATCTAACCGCGTCCTTGATCTCCCGATCAAGGTTCAGTCCGACAATCCGGAGCTTTCCGCTCTCACCGTACTGTTTCCACAATGCCTTGAGGACGGGAAGTTCGGCCCTGCAGGGCGCGCACCAAGTCGCCCAGAAGACCAGCAGCGCGGGCGTGCCCTTTTCGTCGCTGAGTTTCCATGCCTTGCCGTCCAGCGTGGTGCCCTGCAGTTCCGGGGCCACGGCGCCCGCCTCCGGTCTGGGAATGGCGGCAAAGGCCAAATCGCCCAATGCCACGGGCGCGGACTGGTCCGGCGCGATGGTGAAGGCGCGCTCCACGCGCGCCGCGGCCGTTCCCCGGCCGCAGGCATTCTTCGGCGGCGCGTCGTGCAGCGTCGCCGTGAGATCGTAGTCGCCGGGCGGGAGGCAGTCGAGCGTGAAGGTTCCGTCCTCCAGCACGATGGGCACAAAGCCGCTGTTCTCATCCTTGGCATCATCGCCGTGGCGGCGGGCCGTGATGAACAGCCGCCGGGAGGAATTCCACGGCTCTTCGGTTTCGGCTCCGAGCTTTGCGAAAGCGGGGTCCACGATGAGTTTGCCCCGCACCGCGCCATTGCGCTCCGCACAGAAGCCGACCTGCATGGTCTTGCCGGGCTCCGGGGTGACATCGACGGCGTGGCTCTTGACCCAGCGGCGTGATTCACCCACCCGCAGCGGCAGTGCCGGCACATGATCGATCTTAAAGTGGCCGGCCTCGTCGGCGGTCGCCCCAAGGCTGAACTCCACGGAAGTGCCCGCGTTCCACTCCTTGGGCAGCATCACCTTGGCGTCCACATAGACCTTTTCGTCTTTCGGCCGCTCCTGTGCGGTCAGACTTCCCTCCAACTGGCTCCAGGCCGCCAGGGTCAGCGGACCCTTGTCCTTGTGCGCTGCGAGCGGCCGGATTGCCCAACCGGTTTCGTGCAGTGCGATGATCAGCGCCGGTCCCTTGCTGGGGCACAGTTGGAAATGCCCCTCATCGTCGGTGGTTGCGCAGTTGTATGGAGCGTTCCTAACGTTGGGGTTTATGCGCGCCTTCTCAATGTAGGCACTTTGGTCGGGCTCGACCAGCGCGACGGCCACGTCCTTTGCGGGTCTTCCGTCGGGCAGCAGCGCCGTGCCGGTGATCGGTTCCCCCGGTTCCATGCGTATGTCCGGCGGATTGGATGCAAACTCGGTGGCGTACACGGGGTCGCAGAAGGCCGTGTAGTAGTTCTCCGACGTGATGCGCACCCGCACCGCGCCCGGCACCTTGCCCATGCTTGCCCCGGTTTCCACGGAGAACTTGCCGTCGCTTGCGCGGTACTTGACCGGGTTGTGCACCCAGTAGGAGGCGATGGGTTCCGCCTTCTCGCTGCGGTCAAAATCAACCGTGAAATGCTTGACCGGCTTGCCCGTCACCGCGTCCAATACGCGGCCCTGAAGTTCCGCTGAGGGATACAGCACGAATTCCGTCTCATTCGCCTCCGTGGCGGACCAGTCAATGTCGCGGCTGAAGAAGTCGTCTTTCTTTGTGCTGAAGTCCATCGTGCCCTCTTCGGGCAAGCCGGAAAGCGCAAAACGGCCATCAGCGCCTGTCCTTGCATCATAACTGTATACGGCGATGATAGCGCGGCCCTGATCAACAGTCCAAAGATTGCTGCAAAAGCGCACCCCTTCCATGGGCGCGCCGGCGGCGTCATCCCCCTCGATGAGAAGGACCGAGCAGTCGACTCCCCTCCCCTTCTCGTGCAGGTCGGCGTTCCTCGTCGGGCAGGAAACCACGCGCCAGCCCCCCGCCTGGAGGGCCTTCTCGACGGCGGGCGGAGGCGCCTTGCCGTCGTGCATCAGAAGGACCGCGTTTCTCTCCATCGCCATCTTCGTCCCCGCCTGTGACCGTGATCAGTAATCAGTGATCAGTAAAATCCAACCTCTTGCTTCTCAGCTTCTTTAGCTTCTTTTCTCGCCTTGCTGGCCTTGCTGGCTTTTCTCGCCTTGCTGGCTTTTCTCGCCTTGCTCGCCTTGCGTGCCCCTAT
>CALDSM010000235.1 GCA_937923585.1 uncultured bacterium | reverse complement strand
GCGTCCGTGGCTCAGACGCCTTATCACCCGGTCCGTCGCGCTGGTCCCCGCGGTGCTCGCCATTTCCTACTGGGGAGAGTCAGGCACCTACCGCCTCCTGATCCTGTCCCAGGTCGTGCTCAGCCTCCAGCTTCCCTTTGCCGTCATCCCGCTCATTCACTTCACGTCCGACGCGAAGAAGATGGGCGCGTTCGCGAGCGCCAGATGGGTAAGAATCCTGGCATGGTGCATTGCCGGCACCATTGTGACGCTCAACCTGAAACTGGTTCATGCGACGATGTCCGAATGGATGGGCAGCGCCCCGCCGTGGGTGTGGCTCGTTCTTGCACCCCTGTTGGTCCTGTGCCTGTTTGGCCTCGCCTACATCACGCTGCGCCCCTGGCTGGGGACAAGGCACGAATGGGAGAGCGGTGTCCGCACGCTTGGCCGCACCGTCGCCGAGCAGATCCGCCCTGTGGCCATCCGCGAAATCGGCGTGGCCCTCGAACACGCCAAGGGAGACGCCTCCATCATTTCCGCGGCCGTCACGATGGCCAGGTCGCACAAGGCGCGGCTCACCCTTGTTCACGTGGTGGACACGCCGGGCACGCAGGTCTACGGCGAGGAAAGCGCCAGCCATCACGGCGAGGAGGACAGGCTCTATCTCGAACAGGTGGCCCGCGAAGTCGAGGAGCGCGAACTGCCCGTGGATGTGGTTCTGCGCAGCGGCAAACCGGTGGATGAAATTGTCCGCGCCGCCGAAGAGTTCGGCTTTGACCTGCTCATCATGGGCTCACATGGCCATCGGGGCCTGGGCGATCTAATCCACGGCGCCACCGTGGACAGTGTGCGCCATGCCGTGGACTGCGCCGTCATGGTGGTCCGCACCAAGGGCACCGAACGCGCCCAGCGCGAAGCCAACGGCAACGGCGGCGGAACCATATAGCCCGCGCACCCATTCTTCCGGGAAATACTATTCGGGACGCTATCCAAATAGGCGTGAATGATGCGTCGTCAGGGGAAAGGAGGGTGCGCTTCTCCGCTTGTGGGGCGTATGCCGCCCGCGTGAATCGTGCAGGCTCAATCGCCCCCGGTGTGTTTGGTCCTTCCGTTGTCAGGAACCATCATTGCAGCAACCCCCGTTTCTTTCCCCACGCAAGCACCGGTGGTGCAAAGTCCGGCACCCGGCACGACCGGGGATGACAGGCACCGTTCGGGTCTGCGATAATCCATAATACGACAGCCGCGAGTGGCACGGCATTCCAGCCACAGGCAAAATGCCCGTGACGCGCGGCGCTGATGTGTTCGGATCGCGGGCGGAATGTCGGAGCCATATCGGACACACACCACAGAGTGCCGGAAGGGGAGATGCGGAAACGCGATGACACAGGCCCATACAGGAACTGCCCGAACGGCAGGCATCCCGCTTGGCGGGGTGGACACGGGATATATCACGGTGTATCCCGATGGAACCCTGTCCGACCTTTGCCTGCCCGGCGAGCCCGCGAGAAAGGCCGCCCCCGTTATGCCAGGCGCTTTTGCCGCGCTGCGGGTCCAAAGCGGCGCCAGACTCTGGACACGGATTCTGGCTGATGCGGCCAGTGTGCCGCCGTCCGCCTCCGGTGTCCGGCCGCATGGCCTCGTCGCCTCGTCCATGGGGGACGTGTTCCGCTATCCCAAGGTGGCGTTCAGAATCAGCAACCCCGAACTTCCCATCGAGTTCCGATGGGCCTGGCACGGATCGGTCATCCCCTTCGACCACGACGCCTCGTGCATGCCCGCCGTCTTTCTCCGGGCCGAATTGACGAACACATCTGCCGAACGGGCAAAGTGCTCGCTTCTGGTGAACATGGCGCCGCCGCCCCTTGTTTCGGGCGAACCCGCCCATGCCATCATGCCGCTGCTGGTGGAGCATGACGAGCACATGCGGTTGAAACCGGAAGGCCACGACGACGCGGAGGAGCAGGATCAGGGACCGGTGCGCAATGCCGTCTTTTTCGGCGGCCCCTCCGGCGGCCCCAAGCCCGCCGTGGAGGCCTGCCTGGCCGCGCGCGCATGGAATGCCCGGTTCAGCACGGCCGCATGGAATCCGCGCAATGCGATTGAGGAGGCGCGGCTGTGGGAGGACTTCGGCGAGACCGGACGCATGCCCCGCGTTTCCGCAAGCCGCGCGCCCAGCCACGGGGCCGTGTGCTGCGACCTCTGGCTGAACCCCGGCGAAAAGCGGCATGTGGTGTTTGTCCATGCATGGCACCGCCGCGCGCCGGCGGCCGAAGCGCCCGCCTATGCGGCGCTGTGGGGAAACGCCCGCGAGGTGGCGCGGCACGGCCTGCGCCATGCGGACTACCTGTTCGCGGCGGTGGGCAACTGGCACGCCCGGCTGCTTGACGCCGCCGCCGTGCCCCCCTGGCTCGGCGCGCGCCTTGTGCAGAGCACCGCGCTGTT
Source organism: uncultured bacterium (assembly GCA_937923585.1). GTDB lineage: Bacteria > Hydrogenedentota > Hydrogenedentia > Hydrogenedentales > CAITNO01 > CAITNO01. The sequence goes on along the minus strand of CALDSM010000235.1, from coordinate 3,545 downwards.
CACCCGCAATGCCGCACTTGCTGCTGACGGCACATTCCGATGGCGGCCGGACGCGGAGGGCGATGCATCCCGTGACCGCTTTGACCTGCACCTTCCGCTGATGCTCTTCTTTCCCCGCTATGAGGCTGCGGCGCTGGCAACCCACGCCGCCGCGGAACGAACGGCGCCCTCGCCGGAGAATGCCGCGGCGTTCGTCCTGTCCGTCTACCGCGACTATCTGCACACCGGCAGCCTGGCTCACCTGCAGGAGTTCTGGCCCGCCGTGCTCCGCGACGCCAATGCGTCGCTGCTCAACGCCGGCGCCGCAAGCTCGGCAGGCATCGCGGGCAGGCGCGTTGCGGCGCTGCGCGCCTGCGTGCATCTGGCCGAGGCCATGCACGACCCCGCAGGCACCTCCCTTTTCGAGGCGTGCCGCCGGGCATGGGTGGACTATGAGACCCGTTTCTGGGACAAGGACTCCGGCCTGTACGGCGCTCCCGGCGACGACCCCGCCGAGGCCATGTCGGGCCTGTGCCTGGTGGCGGCGCTGCGCATGGACGATGTCGCCCAGCCCCAGCGCATTGCCGCGTGCCTGCGCGCCCTGGCGCGGCAGTCGCGCCCCAAGACCTTGTCCACCGCATCCCTGGCGCGCCTGGCGCTCCTCGAACGGCATTACGTCACGGAACCCGACGCGCGCCGCACCTGGACCGCGCGGCTGGCCGCGCGGCTCGAGAAGGACACCACCTTCGATCTGCGCCTGCTCTGGCAGTACTTCCAGGCCGTCGGCGGCATGCTGTACGCCGTGCCCGAACAGCGCATCTACCTCGATCCGCGTCCGGGCGTCCACGGGGCCGAGACCGTTGTGAACCTTATGACACCCCTGTGTTTCGGGCGCATGCACCACCGCGAAACGGCGGGCACCGCCGGACCCGAAATCCAGACCGACCTTGAACTGGACAGCCCCGTCATCATCCGCGAGGTGGTGTTGCGTCTGCCCGAGGGGCTCAACAATCCGCTGGCCCGCTGCACCATCAGCGACGACCCGATTCCGTGCGACATTGCACCGCGCACCGAGTCGGGACGCAGCGAGGCGCTGATCCGTTTCCGCTATCCTGTGCGGCTTGCGGCGGCGCTGTCCATCTTTGTCCGGGAAACCGTCGTCGAGAAGAAGCGCTGGGGGTGGCTGCGATGAGAATCTTTGGAATCACCGGCGGCATTGGCTGTGGCAAGTCGGAGGCAGCCCGCGCATTCGCACGCCGCGGCATCCCCGTCGTTGACGCCGACCGCGTCGGCCATGCCGTGATTCAGCCCGGCGGCGCTGCCCACGACGCCGTGGTACAGGCCTTCGGCCGCGGCATTCTTGCGGAAGACGGGCGCGTGGATCACGGACGGCTCGCGGCGCGTGTCTTTGCCAACACGGACGCACGCGGGCGGCTCAACGCGATCACCCACCCCGCCATCTACGCTGAAATCGCGCAGCGCTGCATGGAGTTCAAGGAACAGGGCGCGGAAGTGGTTCTTGTGGAAGCGGCGCTCATCGGTGAGAACGGCCAGGTCAATCCCCTGTTCGAGGGGCTGATCCTCGTCAGTTGCCCGGTTGAGGAACGAATACGCCGCCTCACCGAACAGCGCGGCATGGACCACGATGAAGCCGAACGCCGCATCGCCGCCCAGTCCGACCCCGAGGCAAAGCGCGCCGTGGCAAAATGGGTGATCGAAAACGGCGGCGATCTGGAAAGCCTTGAATGTCAGGTGGATGCGATAGTGAAGGTGATGGTCCAGTAAGGGCGGCCGCCGTTGGTTACTGCGAGAGAACCTCTGCCATAGATGCGTCCACTATGCCAACGGCCTCCACGAGTCTTTCCTGGCCGATGGTCAGGGGCGGAGCCAGCGTGAGCACCCTGCCGCCGGACACCTTGAAGCTAAGCCCCCTGCGCAGGCATGCGTAGAGCACGTGCTCGGCGATGTCATTGGCGGCGCGGCCGGTGGCGGGATCATCGGCCAGTTCCACACCCACCAGCAGCCCCGCGCCGCGCACTTGGCGGATGCAGGGATACTTCCCTTGCAGCGCCTCAAGCCGCCCAAGCAACCACGCGCCCAAATCGCGGCTGCGCGCGACCAGTCCGTCTTCCTCGATGCAGTCGAGCGTGGCGAGTGCGGCGGCGCAGCCGACCGGCGATTTCTCGTGGGTAAAATGGCCCAGTGAAAACGGCGCGGCCACGTCCAAGTCTCCGCGCGCGATGACCGCGGCCAACGGCATTATTCCACCGCCGAGCCCCTTGCCCAAGCACAGAATATCGGGCACGACACCGTAATGTTCACAGGCAAACATCCTGCCGGTGCGCCCCAGACAGGTCGGGATCTCGTCGAAAATCAGCAGCGCCCCGTGCGCGTCGCACAGTTCGCGCACCCGCCTCCAATAGGCGGCGCTGGGGCGAATCACGTCGGTGCAGCGGATCGGCTCGGCAATGAATGCGCCAATATCCCCCTCATGACGAAACACCGCTTCCACGGCGTCAATGCCGGACAGGCTGTCTTCGTTTCCGTTGCAGTCGGGCGGCGGCGGCACGTGGATCGTGCCGGGCAGCAGCGGCCCCATCCCCGAGCGAAACATGGCCTCGCCGCCGACGCTGATGGCGTCAAGCGAGGCGCCGTGGAAGGCGCCCCAGAAACTGACCGTCTTGAAGCGGCCCGTGGCCACGCGCGCCAGTTTCAGCGCCATGCTGACGGCCAGCGCGCCCGCGGGGGCGAGCAGCACCTTGTTGAGACTGCCAGGGGCCAGTTGCGCGAGACGGCGCGCCAGCGTGACGGCGGTTTCGTTTGTATACCGGCGCGGACAAAACGCCAAATGGTCCAACTGCCGTTTGACCGCCTCGACAATGCGCTCATTCCGGTAGCCCACCTGATGAACGCTGTTGCCGTGGAAATCGAGCAACTCACGGCCCTGCATGTCCCGGAGCACGGCACCCTCGCAGGAATCGAGCACATCAAGGCATGGCGTGGAAAGGGACTGGTGCAGGAAGTATTGGCTGTCTTCCTCCAGCAGGGCGCGCGTTTCCGGTGAAATGCACTCGTCCAGCCAGCCATTCCTCAGGGGAGACGCATTCACATCGCCTTCGGTTCTGTCCACCGGTTTATGCATGGTTCGTTACCCGGTTGCGCGGGGTGCCTGAAGCGATACAAACAAACAAGCAGGATGCCGATGCCCCCGGTGAGGACACCGCGCTCCGGCCCCCCCTGCTAGATTCGGCTGCGTCCAATCTGCGACAGGGCAATGCGCAGTTCGTCGCAGTCGGCGAAGCGCTTCTCGGGGCGCTTCTGGAGCAGTTTCATGATGATGTCGCCCAGGGGCGTGGGGCACTTGGGGTTGACCAGCGAGGGATGGTCCGGTACCACGGTCAGGTGGCACTGGTACAGCTTGCCCAGGTTGTCCACGGGGAACGGCACGCGCTCGGCAAAGAGCATGTAAAACGTGATGCCCATGGAGTACTGGTCGCCGGCCGCGTTAACCTTTTCTTAGATCGGAAGAGCACACGTCTGAACTCCAGTCACGATCAGATCTCGTA
>CALDSM010000234.1 GCA_937923585.1 uncultured bacterium | reverse complement strand
TGTTGACGACGAACCAGCCATCCTGGAAACGCTTGGAGACTATATTCGCGGCTTGGGCCACCGTGTGGTCGAAAGACGCAGCGGACAGGGGGCGCTGGACGCGCTGCGCGATGACACCTTCAACCTGATGATCTCCGACGCCCGGATGGAGGGCATGGACGGGCTGGAACTAACGCGACGTGCCCGGGCGAACTATCCCGACATCGCCATCCTCGTGATGACCGCGCACGAGAACGAGTATCCGATGTCCGCCGCGCTACGCGCCGGCACCGACGGATATATCTCCAAACCTTTTAGCCTGCGCAAATTTGCGGTGATCTTTGAGCGCTCCTATTGGGAAGCATTGTCACGTTTGGACTGGTGGCAGGCCTGCGGCGGAGATGCTCAGGGTGGCGAAATGGTTCGCTAAGTTTCTCTTCCCCGTGTTGCTCACTCCATGCATTTTTCCTCCTGCAACGTACAGGTCCTCACACGTTTCCCCGCAAATCAAGGTGACCGGAATCTGGACAGCACTGCCCGTCTACGGAGAAGCAAAGAATCAACCACTGTCCAGAAATTGCACACCCCCTTTTGGTGCCCCCGGGGCAGCAATATCCATAAGTAAAAGCACACAAATAATATAGCCGCCTTCCAGACGCCCTCCTTGGAGCATCTAATTCAGAATTCCAGATTCCAGATTCTGGAATTTGTCGCCCCGATCTTCGCTGGTCTCGCCCAAACCTTCTGGACTGCACGCCCTTGAACGGGGCCAGCAATCTCCTTGAAACCGGAACTCAAAAAAACCGAAACGGGTCCAACCAAAACACTTGAGATCGTTTCTCCTTTGTGGTACACTACGTTTGCAGTTGGCGATGGGAGTTCGAGACGAAGCGAAGAATTGGCAAGCCAGCGGCAGACGTGAAGCAATTGATTGAGCACGAGGGTTCGCAGATGAAATTTGCGATGTTCGTGTTTGTGAAGGTGGAATGATTCGACAGACGCTCACGTTAGGCATTAATGACAGTTGAAGACAGCGACCGGTTGCGGGACGAAGGTGCCGCGCCGTTATCGGATTTGTCCGGAACCCATTCCGGTCAACCAGGCTTGGGCCTGGGTTGTATACAACAAACCCCAAGATATGCGGAGTCGTTGCAGGTTTCCCCCCACTTCCTCCCCTCCCCTTCCCCTGCTGCGACTCCGCACCCTTTTTTTTATTCATAATTTCCACCACCCCATAGAAAACAAATCCCCCCCCATTCTCTTGGCCGCGTCCTGTCTGTCCGCACGGCATGGACTCCGCTGCGCAGTGCCGCCGGCCGCGCTGGCAGGAATGCCCCCCCGTCTGCGCACACCCCTCCGTCCACCGCCGCGCGCAAAACGGGTGCCTTGTTGCGCCAGAAGGACACGGGGCGGTAAGGTGAAGCGCCAATATATAAAAGGAGTCCTTCGTGGGCGAGCAGACCTTTGAAGTGAAATTCGAGCCGAGCGGCCGCACGGTGGACGTGCTGGCATGCACGTCGCTGGTGGAGGCGGCGGGTCGCGCGGGCACCGTGCTCGACATGCCCTGCGGCGGTGCGGGCACCTGCGGCAAGTGCCGGGTGCGGGTGGACGGTGCGGATGCGCCGGTGGATGCCGAGGTGAACACCTTTTCACCGGAGGAACTGGCGCAGGGCTGGCGGCTTGCCTGCCGGCAGCGGGTCGCGCGCAACATGACGGTGGTCGTGCCGGAGTCCTCGGTGTTCGGCGGACGGCACCAGATTCTCACCGACCACGACACGGGCGCGGTGCACGACCTGGAGCCGGAGGTGCGCCAGGCGCGGGTGCGCATGCGGCGGCCCACGCTTGATGACGGCATGCCGGACCTCGTGCGCATTGAGGAGGCGCTGCGCGCCTCAGGCGCGTGGAACGGCGAAGGGGCGCTGGGGGCGTCGCCCGCAACGCTGCATCGGACGGTCTCGGCGCTGCGCGGCGGATACGAGGGATGGGCGCTGCTGCGCGACGGCGCGCTGCTGGACTACCACCCCGGCGAGACGCGCACGCCCAGTTTCGCGCTGGCCTTCGACATCGGCACCACCACGCTGGCGGGCGCACTGCTGGATCTTTCCGACGGGACCGAGAAGGCGGTGGTCTCGCGCATGAACCCGCAGACGGCGCTGGGTGATGACGTGATCTCGCGCATCTCGCACGCCGTCCAGACGCAGGACGGGCTCTGCGAACTGCGCAACGCGGTGACGGCGGCAGTCACGGAGATGGCCGCCGAACTCTGCGGAAACGCGGGCATCGCCCCGGACTCGGTGCATACGGCGGCGTTTTCGGGCAACACCACCATGGAGCATCTGCTGTGCGGGATAGACCCCGCGCCGCTGAGCATGGTGCCGTTTGTGCCCGTGTTCGGACGGGGCCTTTCGGTGCCCGCGGCGGACCTGGGGCTCGCCGTGCATCCCGAGGCGCGGGCCTATGTGTTTCCCGTGATTGGCGGGTTCGTAGGCGGCGACACGGTGGCCGGGCTGCTGGCCACGGCGTTGCCCGAACGCGCGGGCGCGACACTCTTTGTGGACGTGGGCACCAACGGCGAGATCGTGCTGTCCCACGGCGGACGGCTGTGGGCGGCAAGCACCGCCGCCGGGCCCGCGTTCGAGGGCGCCCGTATTTCCTGCGGCATGCGCGCCACGGAGGGCGCCGTCGAAAAGGTGGTCATTGACGGGCGGCTGCGGCTCGGCGTCATCGGCGGCGGCGCACCCGCGGGGCTGTGCGGCAGCGGGCTCATAGACCTGTGCGGCCAACTGCTGAAATGCGGCGCACTCGGCGGGGAGATCGGAAGAGCACACGTCTGAACTCCAGTCACGATCAGATCTC
>CALDSM010000233.1 GCA_937923585.1 uncultured bacterium | reverse complement strand
GACCACCGAGATCTACACTCTTTCCCTACACGACGCTCTTCCGATCTAGGTGAGGACAATGCGCGTTTCTTCCGGTGTGCCGCCCCGTGTCACCATGCGGGCGCAGTCAAGATGGCCGAAACTGTTCCTCACCGCCGCGGACTGGACGACCCACCGCACGGAACCGTCAGCGTTGAGCATGGCGTAGCCGGCAAAGATCTCGTCAATTCCGTCCCCGTCAATGTCCATCGGCCGCGGCTGGTGGGCCGTCTTGTATCCGCCCGGGTCTTTCACCGTCCACAACAGCTCCCCGTCGCGGTCATAGGCCCAAATGCTGTGGTATCGGTCCTTGACGAGAGCCGTTTCCGCATGCGCGTCGCCGGACAGGTTGCAGAAGGTGATGCAGTCCGCGGCGTCTTCCTGAATCGGAATGCGCAGCCGCTCGGCCCCGCTTCTTCCGTCAAGTTCGACAAGCGCCCCTTTTGTCGCGACGATCACCTCGTTCCGCCCGTCGCCGTCCCAGTCGTGAATTTGGCAGGCCACGTCGTGGTGCAGTTCCCTGCGGCCAATTTTGGGATCCCCCCAGGTCCACAGGGTCGTCCCGTCCAGTTGCTGCACCGCAACAGAACTCGTGTGATGCACGTCGTCCTGATTGACGTTCTTTGCCGTTACAATCTCAGGGACGCCGTCGCCGTCCACATCCCCCGCAACAAACCACATGCCCGCATAGTCCGCATTGAGCGCGACGGTCTTCCACGGCATCAGCACCGGAACCGCGTCACCCGGCGCTTCCGTGTCCTTCGTGTTGAAGCGGGGGAATTCCGATTTGGTCGCGCATCCGGTCATGCATGTGAAAAGAGCCAGCGCCAGCATTGCGGAGAAGACAGGTTTTGGAAACATGGAATTCTTTCCTTCTGCGCTCAGTTCTTTGCCGAAGATGCCTTCATCAGCGCCAGGGCGGTGGACCGCTCGGGATAGTCAACGGCGAGTTCCCGGATGGCTTCACGCGTGTCGGCATCGGCGCACTGTCCCAGGGCCACGGCGGCGGCATGGCGTGTGTCGGGCGCGTTGTCCAGATCGCGGACGATCTTCAGGAGCACGGGCGCCGCCTGCGGCGCGCCGATTTTGCCCAGCGCCCATGCCACGGCGGAACGCCAGCAGGGCGTGAGTCCGTTGTGCAGAAAGAGGACGCCCGGCCCAAGGGGATCAGGTCGTCCCGTGGCGGCTTCCGTCGGCGCACGCTCCAGTATGGCGATGAGCGATTCGGCCGATTGCGGATCGGCCAGGTTGCCCAGGGTTCGGGCGAGGTAGAAGGAGACCCAGTTTTCAACGGGCAGCGCATCCACCACGGGGATGCCGGTGTTGAAGACGCGCTTTATGCCGCTGTCTTTTGTGCAATACCGCAGCAGGGCCGCCTGCACGCGGGGTGCGCGGGCCTGATCGCGGCAGACCAGGGAGAGTATCTGGGCGGCGCGAATTTCAGGGCCGGGATGTCCCGCCCAGCATCGGATGGTGGTCGAGACGGCTTCCCTAATCTCAGGATTCACCTGCGCATCCGAATCCCCCAGCAGGGCAAGGCAGGTCTCGACGACGGCCGGTCCCAAGGCCTGGCGGCGGATGACGCGGCCGGCCAGGGTTTCGTAATCGTCATTGGGGAGGAGCAGCGCGCGGTCCGGGTCTATGGGCACGGAACGGATAAGGTGCGGCAGGATTGCATCGGCTTTGGTGGATGCCATGGCGTCCAGCGCCTCGATGATGAAGTAGTGAACGGGCGAGCCGTGGCATGACATCAGTGCGGGGTGATCGCCGTACCAGTAGGTGTAGTCTGGATAGTCCTTCAGTCCGCCAAAGGCCTGAATCAGGGCGGCTTCGGCCTCGGGCGTGCCAATCCGGCCCAGGGCCTCAACGGCGGCTTCGGCGAGAAAGAGGTTGCCCGCATCCGGGTTGCTGTGCGCGGCAATGAGCGCGGACAGCATGGGCACATCCGCCGGGTCTCCGAGACAGCCGATGGCGCGCGTCACAGCCTGCAGCGTTCTCGGATTGACCGCTGACAGGGCGTTGAAGGTGGCACTGTCGCCGACATGCCCCTCCTTTCTCCAGGCGGGATAGGGGTTGTCGCCCTGCTTGTTCGACAGATAATCTCGGAGGGACTCGCAAGCGGTCGTGTCGCCGGTATGGCCCAAGGCTACGGCGGCGCGGCGGACGCGGTCACGGTCTCCGCTCTCGACCTGTTTTGTCAGTTCGCTTCCAATGGTCTCCCAAGAGGTGTTTGCACACCAGCTTTCCCAGGCTCGGGCGCCGTTCTTCCGGTTCATTTCGTCAACGAAGGGATTGAACGGTTCGCTGTGCCCCGTCAGGTTCTCCAGTGCCATGGCCGCTGCCTGCGCCACAACGGGGTCGTCATCGTTTAGCGATTTGAGCAGCGGCGTGATGGAGTCGCGTGTCCCGCAAGCAGCCAGGGCGACGGCTGCGGCCAGGCGGGTTTCACGGGAGGCGTCGTTGAGCGCCTCCGCCAATGCAGGCGCCGCCTTGGGATCGCGAAATATGGCAAGAACTTGGGCGGCTGACGTTTTCAGGGCTCCATCATCTCCGCGAAGCTGCATGACAAGGGCGTCCACTTCATCCTCTCCCGTGGCCGAAGGGGAAGGCGTGCCGCTGTGGCGGTTGATGCCCGCCACTTCGCGAAAGCGGTCAAACTGCAGTTCCATCATGCCGGTGACCGCCGGATTGTTGCCCCGGAAACGGTGGGGTTTTCCTGTGCCCAGCAATTCGACCGGGGGCGCATTGAGTGCCAGTGCCCGGGGCGTATTGGCAACCGGCGCGGCCTGGCGCGGCTGGTGGCAGCCCACGCAGGTGCGCCGCTCTCCGGGACGCACGTATTGCCAGGACATCTCGTTCAGTTCAGAGCGTCCCTCGGCGTCCACCGCCTGCAAGGCGATGGGTGTGTCGGCGGGAACCTCGACGAAAAACGAACCGTCCGGGACGAGCGGGACGGTGCCCAGCTCGACCGTTTCGTTGCCCGCATGAACGATGTAGGAATGTGAGGAGCGGTTGGTAAGTCCCGTGCCGGCGATTACCCGGATGGCGCGAACGTGACCCCATCCGGCGGTGTTGTTCTTTGTGTATCGGGCATTTTGACAGAAAAGAAAACCGGTGGTTTTCTGCTGACTGTCCGACGGGGCCGCAACCTGCGCGGGACGCAGGGGGGGCCGCGGCCGCACGCCAAGATATGCCGGCGAATGCAGCGGCGCGCCTGCGGCGTCGTGCAGCATGGTCAACACCGGCGGCTGGCTGTCCGGGTCAAGGATGCAGATTTCCTCGTAGCTGAGGTCGCGGACCTTCTTTTTGTTTCCCGCCTCCGACACTTCGACGATGTTGGGGCGTCCAACCGTGCAGAGCAGCCTTCCGTCGGGCAGGGCGGCAACATCGCCCGCTTCGAGGGCCAGGTTCCGGAGCTGCTCCTGGGACTGTCCCATGCGACCCACGGCAATGCCCGCACTCGACACATAAGCCACGCGGCCGTCCGGCATGGGTGCGGGGCTGCCGCAATTGAAGGCGCGGAGGCGCCCGATGTATTCGGGGCCCATGTCCAGTCCAAACTCAGTTTGGCCCCGGGTACCGTCGGGGAAGACGGCGTGCAGCAGGGTTTCGACCTTGCCGCGATCAAAGAAGTTGTCCGAACGGACAAACAGAATGCGGCCGTCGGCCAGGACTTCCGGCTCGTTGTCGAAAATAATCGTATTCGTAATTGGATGGATGTCTGATCCATCCGTGTTCATGACATGCAGGGCACGCGACGGCGGGTTGTGATACTCCTCGAAGGTGCCCATGCGCGTCGAGGTGAACACGATGCGTCCGTCGGGCAGTTCCGCCGGGTCAATGTCGAAGAAGGGACCGTCTGTCAACTGCTGCGGCGCGCCGCCTTCGGCCGCGATGCGGTACAGATGGAAGAAGGCGTCGCCCTCGCGGGCCATGGAAAAGTAGATCCATTTGCCGTCGAAGGAAACGCCGGGCGACCCGAGCGCGCCCTTGCCCGCATCGTGGAGCGGCAGCGGCTGCACGCCCGGCCGGGCGGGTTTGAGCAGCATCAGGGTGTGCCCGACCTTCATTGGCGCCGGAAGGTCGTGTTCGGGGAAGGTGCGGGCCTTGCGCGGGTTGAAGACGGTTACGCTGAGACTGTCATCGGGGGATGTGCCCGTGTTTGCATTCGGCCGGTAGAGACTGCAGTCTCCGCCCACAAACACCACCGCCTCGGGCCACGAAAAACCTTCGGGAGGCTCTCTTCTTGCGACGTTCTTTGCGGCGGCCGCGGAGGCAATGCTTGCGGCGGCCGCGTGAACCCTGCCCACTTCGCCGCCGCCGGGCTGGGCGGCGGCGGGAACGGCCACTTTGCCCCAGGGTCCCGCGCCGTACTCGCCCACGACTTCGGCCTTGGTCCATTTCTGGTCGTCAAAATCAGGCTGTTCCCAGTTTCCAATCTCGGTGTCCGTGGTCCTCCAGCCCGCATCGGAGACCAAAACGATATGCTTGTCATCCTGCAGTCTTGCTTCAAATTTCACCAGCAGCCCCGACGCGCCTGGAAGTGTGTTGATGGCCTCCACCGCCAGAACAATCCGCCCCGGGGACAACAGCGCCGACAAGTCAAAGCGTTTGGGCCTGCTCCAGCCCCCCATGTCCGTTTCGCTTTCACCGACGGGCCGCCCGTTGATGTAGAGGATGAACAGATTGTCGCAGGTGATTGTGATTTCGGCCGAACGCAGGGCGGGGCTTTCGGGCAGGGACAGTTCCGCCCGGAAATAGCGGGTGCCGGCATCGAAGGCATTCGGCGCCTCGCCCACTGCGGGCGGATGCCAGATCCATTTCGCACCATCAAAGGTGATATCCGGCTCTTGGGCAAATGAACAAAGGGTTGCCAGCAGCAGAACTCCAGAACACGCGCAAAGCCTCAGTCTACACATCACCACCCCACCTGCCGCTTTCTTTTCGTTCGGTTGTTCAGAAGACGATCGGCCGCCGAACTACAGGCCCGGCCCGCGCGCACTTTCCGGCTTGTCCGCCAATGATACAATACCGCACCCGGCCCTACAGTGCCTTCTCGATTTCCGACCATACCACTTTCACATCCAGCGGCTGAAAATCAGGCTTGGCGAATTCCGTCCTGCACATGGCGTAAATGGTTCGGTTGAACGGTGCCTTCAATCCAAGCCTGTCCGCCAGGCTGACGATGTGGCCGTTGATGCTGTCCAGTTCGTTGTCTTTGCCGCCCCGCTGGATCACATCCTGCGCCATGGAACTCATGACCATCTTCTTGACGTTCATGTTGAACATGGGCCGGGTGACGATGCCCGGGAGTTTGGCGCCAAGCCGCAGAATGAACCAGGGCGGCATGCCGCCCAGCTTGCATTCGTGATAACCGGCGGCCTTGACTATCTCCACGCCCTCCCAAAGCAGGCCGGAAAGAATGCGCTGGAAGGCGGCGGGCTCGGAAATCGGTTTGAAGCGGTGACCGACCAGCGTGGTCACCGAGTTGGTGAGGTTGATGACGATCTTGCAGTGTACGGCGTCCTGCAGATGCGGCGTGATCACCGTTTCCACGCCCCGGTTGAAAATGTCCGACACCAGCTTCAGTTCCGCCTGGAGTCCGTTGTCCGGGGTTCCGATAACCAGCGGGCCCTTCTTCTGGTAGCCAATAACGCCCGGCTTGTCCGTCCATGCGTTGTAGCTGACCACGCAGTAGACCACCCGCGAGAAGTATTTCGGCAGTATCTCCTGGTTGACGCATCCGTTGGCCATCGAGACGATGATCGCCCGGTCGCCGATTTTCTCCCGGATCATCTTCGCCACCGGCTCCAGGCTGTAGTTCTTCACCCCGAGAACGATGATGTCCGCGTCCGCGGCCTGCTCGATGCCGTCCACAACGGCGACCCTGGCATGCTCCTTCTTGTCTGGCTCCGCGCCCAGGTAGAGGGTCACGCCCTCCTTCTTGAGCGCCGCAGCGGTTTCGCCCTGGTCCAGCAGGACGAGGTTGTCATAATGCGGTGCTATCCACCCCGCAACGGAACCACCGATCACACCCGCGCCAAAGAAGAGCACTTTCGGATTCTTGCAGTCCATGGTCATTCTCCGAATCGAATGGTCTGCGACTTGAATTCCGGATTGGGGAGATCGAAGCAACTGCACAGGTTCCGGGCAAAGCGGAACTGGAACGGATGCTCCTCTATTTCCAGATCTTTCAGCACCTTGCCGCTCGGGGTGTCATGAATCTTGATGTATTCGCGGTCCGGCTTTGCGCCCTTCTTGAACAGCATGCCCATGTGCTTGGTTACGTTGAAGGCGCCCTTGAAGCAGGTTTGGCTTTGGAAAAAGTCGTCGCCGCGCCGGCTGTACAGGTTGGAGGACACATCGAACTCCTGCGGTGTGCCGCTCGTCGGCACGCGCAGTTCCAGATAGGGCTCGCCCGTTTCTTCCATGGCCGTGGTGGCGCAGTCGCCGCCCTCCTCGCGGATGTCTATCTCCTGCACCACCTTGGGCAGCCCCCATATCTTCCGCCCGCGAATCTGGTTTTCCAGCGAGGTTACGGGCATGGAAAACACGTAGTATCCGAAATTCTTGAAGACCGGCAGAATCATGGGCAGGACCGGCACGTTGAAGCCCGGGTTCACCATGACCGGGATCGTCATGGCGATTTCGTTGTACGGCGCCACGTTCATCACGTTTTTGTACTCGTAGCAGGAGAAGGCCACCAGCGAACGCCCCCGCGTCATCCTCACCGGCTTGATACGGGGGTGCAGCATCAACTTCTCGGCCCGCTCATAGGAGCACAGGAAAATGGCCATCGCACAGGTCACGTCCCCGTAGAAGGTGGGAAACAGATAGTCCTTGGTGACCTCATCGTTCAGCTTGAGCGGCGCTGGCGCGTGCCGCAGGGTGAAGCGTTTGAAGAACGGGTCCTGGAACTTCTCCTCATTCTTTAGGAACTCCCCGTTGAACTGCGTCGTCGGTTTCATCAGAACCTCCTTCTGGACCAGACTGTGCGTTGGACCGGGGTGGATTGCCTTCGGGTTTCAAACGGCCGAGACAAGGTTATACCAGAAAGGGCCGGTCATTTATGACAAAGCGCATCGCGTCCCGGTGGATTGCTAATGAAGAGAAGCCCCGGCCAGCGCAATGCCGACCGGGGCAGGATGTGAAAGCATCTTTCCCCCTTACGGGGCCAACAATTTGATGTAATCGTTGTACACGGGGGTAATAGTTGTTCCCCGCATCGAGATACTGCACATGCACGGTCCTGTAATGCCGCGCCTTCGGCACTCTGGACATCCATACTACTATGTCTCATAGTCTCCGCAAATGGCGCATATTATGGCCAATGTGGGGCAGGCATTCCTATCTGCCGTTTTTGGCCAAGCAACCCGGAAGGCAGACAGGAATGTCTGCCCCACACTTCCTTCTGAATTCTGTCTCCTGGATTCTGAATTCCTTGGTTGAGGCTATGCTGCTCCAAGTGTGTCTCGGCACCGTGAGGGTGTTTTCTCTGGGTCAAGTCTGTCCTGAACGCGACGCAGAGACTATTTCACGTCGTCGATGCTTCCCGTAAACGGGCCGGGACGCTCCATTTTCAGCGAGGTGACCTTTGCCGCGAAACGGCACGCCTCTTCCGGTGTGTGATTCTGCCGCCAATAGCAGTACGAGGCGAAACAGGTGTCACCGCGGCCGGTGCGTCCCGACAGGTTTCGCGGCGTGAAGGGGGCGGCACAAATCTCGCCGTCCACGCAGACCAGCACTTCGGTGTGGTGCGTGAGCATGACCTCTTTCGCACCCCAGGAGGCGAGGATCTTTGCAGCGCGCCTGCGGTCCGTTTCTCCGGTCAGGGTCTCGGCTTCGGCATGGTCTGTCTTCAGGTAATGGACTGCGGCGATCACTTCCTTCTTGTTGTCCCAGTCTCGGAAGACCATGGGGCCGTTGTCGTTGACACGCATGAAACCCTGGGCGTCAATGGCAACCTTTCCGCGTTCGCACATCTCCAGCACGAACGGCTCGGGGAACTCGCCTTTCATCAGCCCGCCAAGGTAATAGACGTCCGCGGTCACATCCTGCGGCACATCGTCCATGGTGAAGGGCGCGGCCATGCCGAGCGCCTCACAGGTGCGCCGGTCGCGATCCGCGGTGTGGTAGGTGTTGCGGATGGACGTGGTTGCCGGGGATTCGCAGAACCTGTGCGGCACGCCGTATCGCTCAAATACTTCCAGCGCCGCCCGGTCGTCGGGATTGAGCTTGGTCACCGCCAGAATGTTGGCCCCGAGGTGTTTTACCGCAACAGACGAATACACCACCGCGCCACCCACGGAATACTCGGTGTCTTCCGGCGTGATGATGATGTCCTTGGAAACGGCGCCAAGAATCAGCAGATCGCACTGTGTCATGATTGTCAGTCCTTTGCTTTCACATTCCATAGGATGCACGAGAGCGCCACGGCCACAACGGCGGCGCCCAGCCAGAAAAGAAAGGCACCGTTGAAGTCGTGGGTGAGCCTGCCGTCCACCGTCGCGGCGCCCGCCTGAATCAACCCGCCGCTGATTCTGTCCTGCATGGCCGCGCCGAGGTAGCTGAACATGCCGACCACGCCCATGGCCGCGCCGCTGGCCCGTTTTGAGCAGATGTCAATCGCGATAAGCCCGCCCACAAAAACGAGGAAACCGCCCAGCCCCAAACCGAACAGGGCTATGCCCGCCAGGTGCAGGGGATGGTATTTCGCGGTTACCTTCAAACGGGCTGGCATTTCCTCGACGGCATACCCCGTCCAAAAGAGGTGCCAGCGGTCGTTCTTGACCAGCCACACGGTGTTCTCGTCCTTCTTTCCGGCGTGGGTCTCCACGGTGGCACGGGCGGGGAGTTCTATCTGTTTCTGCGCGAACAGCCCCCGCAGGGACTCATCCACGGGTCCCGCCTTGAACGCTTCTTTTGCCGCCGGTTCAAAGTCGGCAAGATGGGTGGACGGGCTTACATACAGGATCGCAAGCCCGGAAACCATCACCAGGCCGTACAGGAGCGTCGTCACGTTGCGGCGGGCGCCGAAGACAAAATCGGACACAAATCCGGAAGTGACCGCCCCGGTCAGTTCAAATATCTTCGACCAGCCAAACACCAGCCCCGCCGTGATGAGCGTGTAGTCCTTGGACTCCTGCAGGTACATGGGTCCCCAGCTGCTCACGCCGTAGCGCGCGATGTAGACCGCGACGCAGGACAGGCCGAGAACCCAGATGTACGGATTCTTGAGCACCTCGAACTGCGCCCGGTTGACATCGCTGTCATTCTGCACGGTTTCCGTCGTGTGGTCGTTCTTGTAGTCGGCCACGGTGGGCAACCCGTAGGCGCGGGGACGGTCGGCCAGCATCTTGTAGAGGATCAGTGCGACGACAACGGAGACGGACCCCGCGACCCAGAAGCCCCAGCGCCAGCCCAAATAGGCGATTACGGCCGAGGTGAGCACCATGCTGATGCCCTCGCCCAGGGGATGGGCCATGCTCCAGGTGCTGTAGCGCCTGCCCCGCTCCCGGTTGCTGAACCACTGGGAAATGGACGCCCCGCTCGGGGCCGAACCCATGGACTGAACCCAGCCGTTCATTCCCCAAAGCAGCACAAAGAGCCAGAAGGCATTGGTGAACCCGAAGAGAATGAGCAGAACGGCGGATACCAGCAGGCCCGTGGACATGAACCGCCCGATGTTGCTGCGGTCAGCCAGGAAGCCGTTGACGAACTTGGCAAACGCATAGGTCAGGAAGAACGCGGAACCGATGGTGCCCAACTGTTCGGGATTCAGCACGCCCCCGTCCACAATCGGCTTCTTGGCGACCGACAGGGTGAGCCGACACACGTAAAAGAAACTGTATCCGAAGATCAGGCCGAGGAAAACAGACCGCCGTTTCCGCTCATAGATTCGCCGGATCTCAGCCGGGTCCGCCAAAAGTGGCTTGTCCGAACCGGTCCTGAAGAAGTCCAACAACATCATCCCACTGCCTTTCCGTTTATGCATTCCCAACCCGACGCAAGTCCGGCATCCGGCGGAGACACCGCACAATAATACTGTGCCAACCCGGCAGAATCCATTTGAACCGAACAGTGGATTGTGCGGGCACCCATCCCGTGGATTCGCCTCGCGCCATGCATATGAAAGGCAGCCCCCCGGGTTCTGGGTCTAACCCGGGGGGCTTATAGGTACAGCCTACGGGGCTGTTCTATAGCTTCTTGCGGTTCACGGCCGGCGACGTTATGCGACGCAATCCCGTGACAATACTGTCGTTAAGAGCCTTTGTGGGAAAGTGCAGACTTCGCGCTTGGCTGTTGCACCGGAAGTCTCCGGCGCTCTCCGTGCCGGGCTTGACAGGCACTGCGGGAGGAAAGTGCCACCGAAATGACGGAAACGTTTCAGACATGCAATGGGTCGCGGCAAATGGACGACCCAACATGTTCTCGCTGCCCGGGCACTTCAGAAGGTTGTTCAACCGGCACTGCTCCCGCCCCCAGCTCATCCCAACAAGACCAACCAGAAGCCAGCAGTGCCCGCTGCCAGCAACAGTGAATTACCACAGGGATATTACCATACTTTTTCGGCCCCCATAAGACTGTTGACAAACGTAGAATAATTTACTTTTTGGGCATAAAACTGCTGTGTGCGAAAAGGCTAATGGGTGCCGACACAATGGATGTTCGGCCTGCGGTTATCGCAATAAGTCATTTACTTTAAAGATGTTATGAATGAGTCCTCCGAGCCCTGGCCCTTCGTCAAGTCAATCCCTTGTTTCCCACAAGTTTTGTGTCTCAAGCGGTCAAGCCAAGGCGACAGCCTTTCTTCAGCGCATTGGAAATGAACATACGGTAAAGATGACAAGTTTCGGGAATAGGGTGGTCTCCGAACGCGGTTTGCCTTCGCGCGGCATGGGCGGGTATGCTGGCCATTCAGGAGTAACAGGCTGCATGACAACCATTGTGTCTTGGAATGTGAACGGGCTGCGGGCCGCGCTGAAGAACGGCTTTCTGGACTGGCTGGAGCGCGCCCGACCCGATATCCTGTGCCTGCAGGAGACGCGGGTGCTGCCGCAGGAACTGGATGAAGCCACCCGCGCGCCCTTTGGATACCAGTCCTGGTGGAACCCGGCGCAGAAGAAGGGCTACAGCGGCACGGCCGTCTATGCTCTCGCGGCGCCAACGTCCGTGACCACGATGGGCATGCCCGAGTTTGACGCCGAGGGCCGCCTGCAAGTGGCCGAGTTTCCAGAGTTTACCGTCCTGAACGGGTACTGGCCAAACAGCCAGTCGGAACGGGCCCGACTGCCCTACAAGCTGGCCTTCTGCGAAGCATTGACGACACTGGCAAACAGTCTTGTGAAGAACGGGCGGAACGTGGTCATCTGCGGCGACTTCAACATCGCCCACCAGCCGATAGACCTGGCCCGGCCGAAGGACAATGAAAACAACGCCGGGTACTATATCGAGGAACGCGAGGCGATGGGTCGGCTCATCGAAGCGGGCTATGCCGACACCTTCCGCAGCCTGCATCCGGAGGCGGTGGAGTATTCGTGGTGGTCCTACCGGATGAACGCGCGGCCCAAGAACATCGGCTGGCGCATTGACTGCATGTGCGTGAACAAGGCTTTCCTGCCGCGCGTGAAGGCGGCCTGGATTGCGGGTGATGTGACCGGTTCCGACCACTGCCCGGGGGGCGTGGAAATCGGATAGGAGACTCCATTGAAGTCACAAGTGACGACAAAAAACGGCGACGACGGCACCACGCGCACGCTGGGCGGGGACCTGCTGCCCAAGAGCCATCCCATTGTGGAGGCCAACGGCGCGCTGGACTCACTGCGCGCGCAACTGGCCGTGCTGCGGCTGGCGATTGTGGACCGCAATCCGGCGGGTGCCGAGCAGCACGCCGCGTTCCTCTGGTGGCTGATGCATCTGAGTTTCCTGGCGGGCGCGGAGATCAGCGACCCGCTTTGGAGGCATCACGCGTTTCATCCGGGCAAAGTCGGCCCGGAGCATCTCGCGAAACTGGAGGCGGAGCAGGACCGGCTTGAGCAGATGACGCCGCTGCCGCACGCGTTCATCGTGTCGGCCGCCAATGTGGCCGCAGCCACGGCCGATGTGACCGCCACGGTCGCGCGGCAGTTTGAGCGGCGTCTGGTGACCCTTCACGAGGCGATGCCCGAATTTAACTGCGGCGACCTCCTGATCTTCGCGAACCGGCTTAGCGACTACCTGTACATTCTGGCGCGCCGCCTTGATGACGGGCGTTTCCAGACGGTGGACTACGACGCCGCGAGGCCTTGACCGGCGCCCCGGCCCGCGGACGTTCAGGCCGAAACCGCTTCCGGGGCAAGCGGACCAACAACGTTAAAGACCTCTGCCGACAGGGTGTGCGCCGAGATTTCGCGCCCCCAAGCCGGTATAAGAGCGTCACAAAAAGGAACTCTCTCATGCGAAGTACTGCATTCTTGCGCGCCGCACTGTTGCTTGTCCTCTTTGCTCCGGTTTGGGCCTGTGCGGACGGATTCTACATACCCCCGCATTTGCAGAATGTCACGACCGACGGGGCCACGCTTGTTTGGGAATCACGCGACGAATCGGTCGGCCTGGTCGAATACGGACCGCAGGGGCAGTACATGCAGCAGGCCAGGGAGGCGGCACCCGCAAAGCTCCACCGTGTTCGCATCAACGGCCTCTCTCCCGACACGGCGTATTCCTACCGCGTCCGCGCGGGGGCCGAGGAGCGCACCGACACGTTCAAGAGCAGGCCCGCGGGGGAACGCCCCATCGTGTTCGCGGTGCTGGGCGATTCCCGCCGCTGGGAAGACCGCTGGCGGGAGCACGGCATCACGGAGCACATGATGCAGTGGGGTCCCGAGTTTGTGATCAACACCGGCGACCTGGTGCTCAACGGACAGAAGTATGACCTCTGGACGGAGCACTTTCAGCGTTTTTCGTGGTTCAACAGCAAAATCATGATGGCTGCCGCGCGCGGCAACCACGAAGGCCCCCGCACCGGCGAACCGGACAAGGACTGGTTTGCGCGCTACCACGAACTGCCGGGCAA
>CALDSM010000232.1 GCA_937923585.1 uncultured bacterium | reverse complement strand
TGGTGCTGGGCGCGGGCAACATCAACCGGATCACCGGGCCGCTGCTGGCACAGATGGAGTCTTCGCAGTCATGATGACGCCGACCCTTGCCGCAGACACACGGGGGGAACCCGGGCGCCTGACGCGCCGTCAGGGCCGCTCCCGTTGGGTGCGCTGGGGGGAGATGGCCTGCGGACTGCTCGTGCTGGGCGCGCTTGCCTTGGGCACCTACAAGTACATTCTCGAACCCAGCACGCTGCGCGTGAAACATGTGATCTTCAAGGGCAACAACGTGCTTCCGGGGCAGCAGTTGCTGGAGGCCGCGCATATCACCGAGGCGGACACCGTCCTTTCCGTGAAACCCGAACAGGTGCGGCAGCGGTTGATGGCACTGCCTTATGTCAAGAGTTGCCGCGTTGACCGTGCCTATCCCTCTACGATTGTCATAGATGTCACTGAGCGCGTCCCCGTCGCGGCGCTGATGGTCAACAACCGGGTGTACGAGGTGGACCGGGACGGAATGGTGCTGCGCGAGGTGCCGCCGCTTGCCCCGCCCAACGGCCCCCTGGTGACCAATCTGCCCAACCTGGGCGCGGTGACGGAGGGGCAAATGGTGAAGAATCCGGCCCTGGACAAGGCACTGATGCTTTGGGACGCCTTTTCCGCCGACCCGTTGGCCAAGGAACTGACCCTTTCCGAGATCTCGGCCCAGACCGAAAGCATGCTCTACATGTACTTCAATGAGCTGCCTTTTGAAACGCGCTGGGGGCGCTCCGACTTTGCCACGCAGGTACACCGGTTTGACCTGCTCTGGCGCGAAAAGGGCGGAAAGCTTCCGTGCATCGAATATCTCGACCTGCGTTTTGACAACAACATCGTCTGCAAGTAGCCGCAAATCATGAGCATGAACGGACCCTTGCCCGGTCGGGAACGGGGGCCGTTCAAAGGAGAGCGAGAATGACGACCATTGGCGTCCGGGAACAGGAATTCTCCACATTCGACCAGAAAGCCGTGCTCAAGGTCTGCGGCGTGGGCGGCGGCGGCGGCAATGCCGTTGACCGCATGATTGATGCGGAGATGGGCGGCGTGCAGTTCATCGCCATCAACACCGACGCGCAGGCGCTCAAGAAATCCAAGGCGGAAATCCGGCTTCAGATAGGCACCAACCTCAGCGGCGGTCTGGGCGCAGGGGCGCGTCCGGAAATCGGATGCCAGGCCTGCGAGGAGGACCGCGACAAAGTGCGCGAGGTGCTTCGCGGCGCGGACCTGGTCTTCCTGACGGCCGGTCTCGGCGGCGGCACGGGCACGGGCGCGGCGCCCATCGTGGCGGAGGAGGCCGGCGCGGGCGGAGCGCTGACCGTCGCCATTGTCACGCTGCCTTTCAGCTTCGAGGGCGAGGAGCGCATGAACAACGCACTCAAGGGCCTGGAGGAACTGCGCAAGCACGTGGACACGCTCATTGTCGTGCCCAATGACCGCATCGCCGAACTGAGCCACACCAACACGTCCCTGCTGGACGCGTTCCGCCACGGCGACGAGGTGCTGCACAACGGCGTGCGCGCCATCTCCGAACTGATCACGCTGCCCGGTTTGATCAACGTGGACTTCGCCGACGTGCGCACCATCATGCAGGCCAAGGGCCGCGCGCTGATGGGCATCGGCATCGCGTCGGGGGAGGACCGCGCCGTGCGCGCCGCCCGCGAGGCGATAGACTGCCCGCTGCTCGAACAGTCCGACATCCACGGCGCGCGGGGCGTCATTGTCAACGTGCGCGGCGGTTCGGACATCCGCATGCGCGAGGTGCAGGACGCCATCAACTTCGTCAAGCGCAACGCCAGCCCCGACGCCAACATCATCTGGGGCGTCGCACCCGAGACCGAGGTGCGCGACGACTTTCAGGTAACCGTCATCGCCGCAGGCTTCCCCAACCGCGACGTGGCAGACTACCGGAACAAGGCACAGTCCGTGTCCCTGGACGACTATTTGGAGTCCGGTCCGGAGCCGGCCCCCGCTCCTGAAACGGCCCCGGCAGCGTCCCCAACACAGCCGCCAACGCAGGAAGCCCCGCGTCCGGAAGCACCCAAACCGCAACTCGCCCAGGCGCAGACCCAGACACCCGCAAAGCCCGCACCCAAGCCGCAGCAGGCCCCGGTCGCCAAGGCTCCCCAGCAAATGGATTTGCCCAATGGCAAAGGCGGCTTCACCACAGTCTTCTCCTCAGGGACAACCCCGGAAGAGGACGACATGCGCATTCCGGCCTACATGCGCCAGCCGCCAAAGAAGTAGTGAACCGCTGCTGAAGTTTTGGCGCCTGAATAGATACGCATAGGCAATACCGTAACAGCAGGAGCTTGGCCTATGATAAGGCTGTTTGTAACGTTTCTATGTTGGTTTGCAGTAATTGGTGCAGTCGTTTGTTTGACAAATATCCTGGCGTTGCGCCAAAGCCGTGACAGATCCCGTTTCAGACTGTGCTA
>CALDSM010000231.1 GCA_937923585.1 uncultured bacterium | reverse complement strand
TCCTCCCTGCTGGTGCGGGCCGGATGGCAGCCGGGCAACGCACGGCGCGTGCTGCTCATGTTCTTCGGACCCAGCATGGCCGTCATTTCCCTGACCCTCTGGACCGACAACTACTGGGCACTGCTGGCCATTTCCGCCTATTGCATGTTCGCCTACAACTGCTGCGGCACCATGTTCCTCACGCTGCCGACCGACGTCTTTCATACCCGCGCCGTGGGCACGGTCATGGGGCTGGCCGGGACCAGTGCCGGGGTAGGAACCATTATCACCACCAAACTCATCGGTTCCGTGACCACCCAGTTCTCCTACACGCCGGTGATCATCGTCGCGTCCATCGTTCCCGCCCTGGCGACCATCATCTTCGTGACCATGGTCCGCGCCGACAAGAAGCCCGATCCCGACGGAATTCTGATGAAGTTCTGACCGGCTCTCGCACGCGTCCCACGCGTCTCACAGGTCCCACTTTGGCCGACCCTGTGCTATACTGGCTCAAAGCGGAGGCGGACCGGCCGCCGATGGAGGTTCAATCATGCTGAAAGACCGTATAGTGCGCTTGAAAATGCGCAAGTTCTACCGCGAGCAGCGCCCCCTCTCTTACGTGGGCAAAGTGACCGGCTTTAATGACTTCTGGGTGGTGATGGCGGGAAAGATGGTCATGGTCTGCCGCAATCAGCCCAAGGGCGTGCAGGTGGACGCCAAACCCGCCCATTATGTCATCCCGCGCGACGCCATTGAGTCCATATGCGTCCTCCCCGACACCTTCGACATCAACAGCATCGAGGTGGCCACCGAGGGACAGCAGTTCAAGATGATCGTGAAGGGCGGCACGGACTGTTATCTGGGCGAACTCGGCGAGGGATAAGCCAGGAAAGAAGACTCCATTTTCGTGATACTCTGGCCGAATCGCGAAAAATCACGTGTTTCTGCTATTGCCTATGAAGTTCTGCGGAAGGACGGCCCCGTTTTGGAGTGCGGTACGCTCAGGGGCAACATTTGCGCGGGCGGACAGCGCGTTGTGTGTCTTGCCCCCGGAAGGGGGCGGACAAAAATAGCCACGGGTGGAGCGAA
>CALDSM010000230.1 GCA_937923585.1 uncultured bacterium | reverse complement strand
GTAGGTTTTCGCTCCGAGAAGGTGCGCCGTTGTTTCCGCACAAGAGCATCAATCCGCACACAGCGTTGTGAGCCGCACGGATACCGCACAGACATTCTGCGTCCAAGAACAGGCGCGATGACGTCCGGTGATGCTGGGGAATCTAACAACCGCCAGCCCTACGCACATCAATCCTCTGATAGCCGTACTGCTGTGGGAGCGGAAGTCGGCATTAATAATATCACACCGTTTGCGTCATTACTCGTGAGTGTTTCACGCGAAGAAAGGAAGATGAAATACTGCCTGAGAGCGCCAAAAAGACAATCGTGGTTCGAGTCACTCCAGGGGGGTGCGGAGAGAAATCGCTGTAAGTGGTTGAAAAAGAAGGGCAAAAAAAGAAATGGCGTACCTGGAGGGACTCGAACCCCCAACCTCTTGGTCCGTAGCCAAGCGCTCTATCCAATTGAGCTACAGGTACGCATATAAGCGATGTGGGAAGCGCCCTTTGGCGCGGGACATGATTTTAGAACATGGGCGGGGGGGAATGCAAATTGTAGGGTCTGGGGTCTTGGGTTTTGGGTCTGGTCAGACAGAAGGGGGCAAGGGTGAACGCGAATTGACATGTCCGTCTGTTGAGCGCGGGTTGGGGTTTGGGCTAGGCTGTGGGCCGGTCTTGGGTCTCCTCCAATGCAAGGGCTATGCCATGTCAGACACAGCACACACTTCACCCGTCTCTGAACCCTCCCGCACACCGGCGGCCGCACCGGCGAACACCCGCATGATGTCCATTGACGCGCTGCGCGGGTTTGACATGTTCTGGATTTCGGGCGGAGGCGGGCTGGTGGCGTCCATTGCGGCGCTGCTGTGCCATCCCAACCCGGTGCCATGGTGGCTGCCCTATCACATGGAGCATGTGGACTGGACGGGGTTTGCGGCATGGGACCTGATCATGCCGCTGTTCCTGTTCCTGTCGGGCGTTTCGATACCCTTCGCCTATTCCAGGCGGCTCGGCGAGACGCACGACTATGGGAAGATCTACCGGCGCATGGCGCGCCGTCTGGTGCTGCTGTGGATACTGGGTATGATCGCGCAGGGCAATCTGCTCAACGACCCGGCCAACCTGCACGTGTACTCCAACACGCTTCAGTCCATTGCCGTGGGCTATGTCATTGCATCCATCGCGTTCCTGCACCTCTCCACGCGCAAACAGATCGGCCTGTGCGCGGGGCTGCTGGGGCTCTACTGGGCGCTCATGATGTTCGTGCCCGCGCCGGGCACGCCTGCGGGCTGGCTTGAGCCGCACGCCAACCTCGCCCTGTGGATTGACGAGACCCTCATGGGGCGCTTCCGCGACGGCACGGCCTATGCGTGGATACTGCCGGGGCTGGGTTTCGGCGGGTCGGTGCTGCTGGGCTCGTTCGCGGGGCAGGTGCTGCGCATGAAAACGTGGACGCCGGGACGGCGCTTTGCGGTGCTGTGCGGGCTGGGCGTGGTCTGCCTGATCGGCGGGTTTCTGTGGAGCCTCCACTTCCCCATCATCAAGCACCTGTGGACGAGTTCGATGGTGCTCTGGGCGGCGGGCTGGAGTTACCTGCTGCTGGCGCTCTTCTATCTGGTCATCGACGTGTGGGGGTTCCGCAAACTGGCCTTCCCGCTCGTGGTCATCGGCGCCAACGCCATCGTCGCCTACATGCTCCCCCACGTCGTCGAGTTCGAGGACATCGTGAAGTGGGCCGGCCGCGTGCCCGAAGAACACTCTGTCACCGCAGAGTTCATCGTCTGCGTGATCGCCTTCGCGATGCTCTGGGTGCCGCTGTATGTGCTCTACCGGAAGAAGATTTTCGTGAAGGTGTGAGGAAAGAAACCGCCACCGTCATTGCGAGCGAAGCGCGGCAATCTCTTGGAACCACAGCCCAATATGCGGGCCATTGCGAAAACGAGATTGCCGCGCTTCGCTCGCAATGACGGCGCGTGTCGGGGCATTGATC
>CALDSM010000229.1 GCA_937923585.1 uncultured bacterium | reverse complement strand
CAAGGAGAAGGGCAGCCGGATCGTCGTGGAAAAGGGGAAGATCGTGAAGGTGAGCAAGGACAAGGACGGCGTGCTGCGCCGCGAGGTGCTCACCAAGAGCTGGACCGACTGGATAGACTACTGGGCGGTGGACTTCGATTTCGAGAGCAAACGCGAGATCATTCGCGTCAAGCGCCAGTTCCCTGGCCAGGGCAGCATTGAGGGCCTGGAACCGCCGCAACTGGAACTGGAGGAATACGAGGAAGTCTGGACCGGCGATTACGTCTTCGAGAATGAATGGCAGAGTTTCCGAACGAAGAAAGACCGGTCGCTGGAACTGATGAGTGTGTTTCACGAATGCGCCCCGGGCCGCCGCAAGATCGCGGTGAAGGTGGTGGACATCTTCGGCAACGACACGATGACCATCGTGGAGGTGCGGGTATGAAACATGCCCTGCCGGACATAGAACACAACCAAGAAGGTTTCAGCGCCTTAATCGCCCTTCACGAGCAGATGCGGAAGTGCTTTCTTGATGACATTGAGATTGACATGTCCGGGACAAGCTGGTTTGACGCCGACATGCGCGCGCCTTTTGGCGCAATTCTCTACAGTTGCGGCGAGCACCTTAATACGGTGAGGTTGACCAATATCCGCCCAACCGTCGAAACCATTCTTTCCAAGAACGGGTTTCTCAGCCATTATGGCGGGGAGAAGATTCCGGACCGCTGGGGAACAACCATACCCTATCAACGCTTTGACGTGCAGGATGACCGCTATTTCGCCAGCTACATTGAGACGGAACTAATGCGACGGTCAGAACTCCCCAAGATGTCTGTCGGCCTCTCAAAGAAATTCCGGGAAAGCCTTTTCGAGATATTCAGTAATGCGGTACTGCACGCTCAGACGGAAGAAGGAATTTTCGGATGCGGCCAGTTCTATCCCAAGCGGAACCGTCTTGATTTCTCCGTTGCCGATTTGGGCGTGGGAATTCGCAGAAAGGTTGTGGAGCATACGGGTGCTGAGTTCACCCCAGAAGCCGCCATTAAATGGGCGACCGAGGACCGGAACACGACCAAAGGCGGGCCCATACCGGGCGGATTGGGTTTAAAACTGCTGGGTGAATTCATTGACCTCAACGGCGGTAGCCTACAGATCGTGTCTGATGCCGGATTCTGGCGGCGAAAAATGGGGAAGATCGATATTGGCCGGTTCGCTCACCCGTTTCCCGGCACGGTGGTAAGTGTGGAAATTGACACGTCGGATACGCGATCATACGCACTGACATCGGAGTTGAGGGAAGAAGACATCTTTTGAGGTGATCACGATGGACAAAAACTTGGTGCTTTCCATATATGAAATCGTGGGCAGCCCGATTTGCGTTGCTTCCGGCGACGGCCAGAAGGTCTATGATCGTTTGGAGGCGGCGCTGCGCGAAAACCAGCCCGTTACGCTGTCCTTTCAAAATGTCACCATTCTGACCTCTGCCTTCCTGAATGCGGCCGTTGGCCAATTGTATGGGTCATTCAGCCAGGAACAAATACGCGCGCTGCTCAAGGTAAAGGACATGCAGCAGGACGACATGGGCTTGTTGAAGCGTGTGGTTGACACGGCCAAGCAGTATTTCAAAGACCCGGAAAAGTTCAATCAGGCGGTAAGGGAAACACTGGGGGAAGAAGGCGATGGCAAGTAAGGCGGAAGATATTACCCGGTACCGTTTTGATTCTTCTGACAGGTTACTCTTGGACGCCAATATCTGGCTGTCGGTATATGGACCGCAAAGACCAGGAGACCGAAGGGTCGCGGTCTATTCTTCGGCATTGGACAACATTCTCAAGGCAGGGAGCCGTGTCCATATTGACGTTTTAGTCATGTCCGAGTTCATCAATACCTATGCCAGATTAAAATGGCAGATCCTGGCTCCATCCTCCAAGTTCAAAGAGTTTCGAAACAGTTTACAATTCGAATCCGTTGCGCAAGATATTGCAGCTGACGCGCGGTTGGTGCTTAAGAACTGCATTCGGGTGGATGACCGTTTTGAATTGATTGGCATCGATGCACTGCTCAATGAATACGCGGCAGGCCATTCCGATTTCAACGATCAGGTCTTGGCCGAATTATGCGCCAGAAACGGTTTGAAAATTGTCACAGACGATGGTGATTTCCGGGGGTGTGGGATCCCCGTCATTACCGCAAACCGACGATTGCTGAGCTAGACCCTCATGGCCCTTCACCCCGATTTCCCCAAGTCGCCCCACGCCATCTTGGAGCCCACACTACGCTGGTTTCCCGCAGATGAAACCCTGCGCGAGACCAGTTCCGACAAATTGATGCCGCCGCTGGTGCCACAGTTGCGCCGGAAGGTGAAGGAATGGCGCGATAGCGGCTATGTCGGTGCCACGGACACCAGCCGGAGCCTGCTGCGCTGGTGGTTTGAGACGCCGCACCTACTGCCCACTGCCGACGGGACAATGACGGAATTTCAGTACTACTTCGCACAGCGCGAGGCGCTGGAAACCCTTGTCTACCTGTATGACGTGGTGGGGGTGCAGGACAAGTTCGACCTGATGCGCTTCGACAGTTCCGGAGCGGTGTCGTCGGGCATGTTCGACGAAACATGGCGGCGCTTTGTGATCAAGATGGCCACCGGCGCGGGCAAGACCAAGGTGCTCAGTCTGGCATTGGCATGGAGCTACTACCACAAGCTGTATGAGCCAGAATCGGATTTGGCGCGCAACTTCCTTGTCATCACGCCCAATATCATCGTTCTGGACCGGGTCTACAAGGATTTTCAGGGACTGCGCATATTCTTTTCAGACCCGGTCATTCCGGACAATGGCGTGGACGGCCGCAACTGGCGTGACGATTTCCAGCTAACTCTCCACGTGCAGGACGAGGTGCGCATCACCCGGCCCACGGGCAACATCTTCCTCACCAACATCCACCGCGTCTACGCGGGCGAGGACCTTCCCCCCACGCCCGACGACGAAAACACCATGGACTATTTTTTGGGCAAACGACCCAGCGGCGCCACGACCGACTCGAAAGTAGACTTGGGAATGATCGTGCGCGACATTGATGAACTTATGGTGCTCAACGACGAGGCGCACCACATCCATGACCCGCGCATGGCATGGTTCAAGTCCATCGAGGACATTCACAACCGGCTGCTGCAAAAGGGCGACCGGCTTTCGCTGCAATTGGACGTGACGGCCACGCCCAAACACAACAACGGCGCCATTTTTGTGCAGACGGTGGCAGACTATCCGCTGGTGGAGGCCATTTCGCAAAATGTGGTCAAGCACCCGGTGCTTCCCGACCCCGCCAGCCGGGCCAAACTGGTCGAACACCCGAGCGCCAAGTACACGGAAAAGTATGCCGATTATCTTCACTTAGGCGTTCTGGAATGGCGCAAGGCGTATGAAATGCATGAGAAGCTGGGCAAGAAGGCCATCCTGTTTGTGATGACGGACGACACGCGGAATTGTGACGAGGTTGCCGCCCATCTGGAGAGCCACTACCCCGACCTGAAGGATGCCGTGCTGGTCATCCACACCAAGAAGAACGGCGAGATCTCCGAATCAACGACCGGAAAAGACAAAGACGAGCTGGATTTGCTGCGCAAGCAGGCCAATGAAATAGACCGCATGGACAGCCCCTACAAGGCCATCATATCCGTCATGGTGCTCAAAGAGGGCTGGGACGTGCGCAATGTCACGACCATTGTCGGGCTTCGCCCCTATACCGCCCAAGCTAACATTTTGCCCGAGCAGACTCTGGGACGCGGCCTGCGCAAAATGTACGCGGGCGGACTGGAAGAGTACGTGAGCGTTGTGGGCACAAACGCCTTCATGGAATTTGTGGAATCCATCCAGGCTGAGGGCGTGGTGCTGGAGCAGAAACCCATGGGCGAAGGCACGCAGGCACATGTGCCTCTTTTGGTGGAAATTGACAGCCAGAACAGCAAGAAAAACCTTGACGTGCTGGACATAGAGATTCCGGTGCTTGGGCCGCGGGTTTACAGGGAGTACAAGAATCTGGGCGATCTGGATGCAGCCACAGTCGGCGCCCAGCCTGTGGAATACCGCCAATTCACGGAAGAGGAACAGCGAGAGATAGTCTTCAGGGATGTCACCACCGGGGAGAAAACGCACACAACCGTGCTCGATACGGCGGGGATCGCCGACTACCGGAGCGTGATCGGCTATTTCACGCAAACGATCATGAAAGACCTGAGGCTTGTCAGTGGCTATGACTTTATCTACGGCAAAGTGAAAGCCTTTGTCCAAAACGATCTCTTTAACTGCCAGGTGGATCTCGAAACTCCGAACACCCTGCGCAATCTGTCGGAACTGGCCGCCACAAAGACCTTGATTGACACGTTCAAGAAGGCAATAAACGCCCTCACGGTCCGGGACAAGCGGGATGCGGAAATTCGGGACACCATAAGACTGCGACAGACGCGCCCGTTTGTCGTGAAGGAACAGCCATACATTATCCCGAAAAGAAGCGTGTTCAACCGAATTGTTGGCGATCAACATTTTGAACTCGTGTTCGCCCGATTTCTTGATGATTGCGAGGATGTAATTTCCCACGCCAAGAACTACTTTGCGGTGCATTTCAAACTTGACTACGTGAACGCGCACGGTGACATTTCCAATTACTTCCCTGATTTTCTTGTCAAGCTGTCCGACAACCGCGTTTTCATTCTTGAAACCAAGGGGCGGGAGGAGTTGGATCTCCCTCAGAAGATGGAGCGTTTGCGTCAGTGGTGCGATGATCTCAACCGCGTTCAATCACAGACGCGGTACGACTTCGCGTATGTGGACCAGAAGAGTTTTGAGAAGTACAGTCCCACCTCGTTCAAGCAGTTGGTGGACGGATTCCGGGAATTCAAGGACTGAGACTGAGAACCGATCCCGCAGGCGGATCATGCCAGCGAGGTCGCCCCGTGTCCGCCAAAGAAGCGGTGAACGCGGTGCAAACCTTATTGCCAGTCTCGGAAAATGGTCGGAATCCAAGCGCCACGCCACTTGGATGGATGATTGCCGCCTACCGAACTGTCAGGCGATCCCATTGGGTGAAAACCTCACGCACATTGGCGGGGTTTGCGGCGGCACCGAACTCGCATTGGGCGATGCATCCGCCGTTCTTCCATAACAGGCCATGCACCTGCTCCACGGCCTGCTGTATGTCCTTTGCGTTTCCCCGGGGCAGCAGATGCTGCCGGTCAATCTCGCCCCAAAAGGTAATCTTTCCCGCAAAGGGCGCAAGTTTCTCCACGCCCATGCAGAAGAGCTGCGTGTTGAACGCGTCCAGACCGAGTTCGATCATGTCGGGGTAAATGTCCAGCGTATAACCGTCAGAATGCATGAAGACTTTCTTTCCGGCACCATGGGCGATCTGGATGTAGTCCCGGTAGAGGGGCTTGAACACCTCACGCCACAGGGCCGGATCTATAAGCAGGCTTTGCTGCGAGCCCCAGTCGTCCATGAACATCAGTGCGTCCACATCGGTCCCGGCCCACAACTCCATTTGCTCGCAGTAGAAACCGTGCATGACCTTTAGAAAGGCCAGCATTTCCGGCGGCTGCATGAGCAGGTCCAGGTAGAAATCAGCGGTACCCCGAAGAAACTGCATCTGCTCGAAGGGGCGTGGGCAGCATCCGGCCATGATGAACTTGTCCGAGTCCGCACAGAACCTGTTAACCCGGTCCGTGTCCACGCTCAACCACTCGCGGGGCACATGCACCTTCTCCACGTCCTCAGCCCAGTCGCGGATGAGCGGATTCTTCACCTCGCCCACCAGACCGCGCTGGATGTTGGTGAACTCGGCGCCCCAGTCGTCCGTGGAGACACCCGGCGCGCAGATGTCGCCCCTGCCGTAGACGGGCTCGCTCAGAAAGGCAGGCGCGCCCTCCATGTCGGCGGGATAGGCCGCGCGGATTTCGGCAAGTTCAGCGGGATGGTGGATTTCCGCCCAGGGCAGCCACCACAACTGGCGCGGCGCGCGGGCCGGACCCTCGAAATTCAGCGTCTGCAACACGAGTTCGCGCGGGGTTGCCGTCATGTCCATTTTCCTTTGGCGGCTGGGAAGATGCGGGCTGACCTAACCGGAGATGCGAAAAACGCCGTATTTGGGCGGGCCCGTTTCCCGCACGGCCTCGACTGATTCCACCAATGCCATGCGCGGCCCCTGCCAACACCAGGTCTCCATGGCGTCCAGCGCGGAAGGGGAGCCCTCAAACTCGGCCTCAACCCGGCCGTCAGACCGGTTGCGCACCCATCCGTTCAGGCCCAACTCCACTGCCTTGGCTTCGGTGGCCCACCGGAAGCCCACCCCCTGGACCCGGCCGGACACCACCACATGGAGCCGCCCGGTCATTCCTCGACGTGCATGTCGAGAACGCGCGTGCGGAACGCGGGCAGCGCCAGCGTGGCCACCGCCTTGCAGGCATCCAGCGCCATGCGCTTGTCCACGTTCTCGATGTCCTTCTGCAGAATCGAAATAAG
The DNA here is from genome assembly GCA_937923585.1 of uncultured bacterium. Classification (GTDB taxonomy): domain Bacteria; phylum Hydrogenedentota; class Hydrogenedentia; order Hydrogenedentales; family CAITNO01; genus CAITNO01. Next base: position 1,790 of record CALDSM010000229.1, on the reverse strand, counting down.
CCGCACATTGCCCATGTCGGTGAACAGTTCAAACACCTTCTTTTTGACTTTCGCGCTGTCGGAGCGGAGGAGTTCCTGGAAAACCGCCTGCGCCCCCGTGTCGCCGTTCATGAGCAGCGCGGCGGCCGTGTCGGCACGATAAATGAGGTTGGCGTCCGTCGGGTCCTCACGCCGGGCGAGACGGGTGCGCAAGAACTGCGCCGCATCCCAGTCGCCGTTCTTCGTCAGGATCAGCGCCGCCTGCGGCGCCAGCGTGGGATAGTCGCTAAAGAGTTTCTTGAGTTCGGCGAGTCCCGAGGCATCCTTCATCTGGTAGAGCACGTTCACCACCCGGAACTTGATCATGCCCTCGGTCTCGCCGAGTTTTTTCGTCATTTCCTGATGGATGTCGTCGCCTCCGAGGCGAACCAGCGAAAACACCGCGGAATCGCCCTTAATCTCATTGGACTCCTCCAGCATGGCCATCAGCCGGGGGATGATTTCCCGGTCTCCCAGACGCGCCAGCGCTCGCGCCGCGGGCGTGGAGAGCTCCACCGCGCGGTCACTGAAGATCGGCTTGAGCATCGGAATGCTGGCAGTATACCTGGTCAGTCCGGACAGGGTGGCGGCGATGGAACGGGCCTTGCGGTTGCCGCTTTCAAGCCCCTGGCGCAGCAGCGACTCCGATACCGGCTCGCCGACCAGGTACAGCGCCTTGGACGCGGTCAACTGCAGGGTAAGGTCGTTCGTTTCGGCAAGCTGCTTGAGGTACTTGGTGGCTTCGCGGTTCTTGTTCAGGGCCATCAGCACCGCCGCGTCCATCTTCAGTTCCTGGTCGTCGTTTGCGCCGCCGAATATCTCGGCAGCGCGCGCCATGGCCCGCTCGACCACACGCTGCTGCTCGGGCCTGAGCACCTGGATGCCCTCGGCCTTGAAACGCTTCTCCTCCACCTGGCCTCCCTGCACCTGGACCTCCTCGACCATGTCAACGGGATAGGGGACGATGTCGCCCTTGGCCGTCTGGACATTGATGACGTTGGACAGCACCTCCACCACCTTGAGATTGCTCTCCTTCGCGCCGGACTCCTTCAGAACCACCGTCACCAGGGTGTCCGTTCCGACAAGATCCTTGAGGGCAACCGCCTTCGAGGCGCCCGTGACTTTCACGTCGGCCGCTCCGGCCGCAAACGCCGCAAGCAGCACAACCACCGCCAATGCACATAACTTCTTCATGTCACCATCCTTGTCCCTACACCGGGATATACCCGCGTCCCTTCGCCGGAACCGGGCGAAACATATTACGCCATGGGTGCCGGAAAACTCCGGACACGGCATAATCTTAATGACTTCGCGGGGGTTCTGTCCAACTGGACTTGCGCACCCCCTCCCTGATGCTTTGCGCGGTTCGGAGCGCGCCGCCTAATGGAGGTCGAAAGACTCCAGTTTTGTCACCTTTTCCAGGTACTTGCGCGCACGCACCACAGAATCCACAAAGGGATTCACCGCCAGCGCCTGATGCGCGCACTCAAAGGATTTTTGCAGGTGGGCCTCAATCGTGAGCCGGTCGCTCTCCTTGATGCGCAGACGCGCCGCGCCGGTAAATCGGGTCTCCCCCGGCGTACAGGCGGCGACCGCCGCCAGTATGGGCAGAAGGTCCGGCGTCTCCCGCACGTCCAGTGGCCGAAATTCCGCCCGAAACGCACTGAGCATGCCGGAAATGGCCCGGTCGGGCTGCGCGGACGCCTCGTCAAGGCCGGTCACATTCACCCCCGCGGCGAAAAAGAACGCCGCGTTTGACCAGTCGCCCTCCA
>CALDSM010000228.1 GCA_937923585.1 uncultured bacterium | reverse complement strand
CGAGATCTGATCGTGACTGGAGTTCAGACGTGTGCTCTTCCGATCTGGTCATCGCAAGCTGGAGCGTGGCTTTTTTTGAGTACTGCCTGCAGGTGCCCGCGAACCGCATCGGCAGCGACGTCTTTTCACTGGGGCAGTTGAAGGTTATCCAGGAAGTGATTACCGTGTGCGTGTTTGCCGCGTTTTCGGTGGTCTATATGAAACAGCCGCTGCGTCTCGATTTCCTCTGGGCGGGCCTATGCCTCGTGGCGGCGGCGTATTTCATGTTCCGTGGCGGCGCGGTGGCGAGCTGAGCACGGGGAAGTGCAAGGTGCCCGCACGGACGAACAGGGACAGGCACGGACGAACCCGGAGCAGCATAGCCGCAACCCAAGGAGGGTCTAGGGTCTAGGGTCTAGGGTCTCGGGAAGAGGGTCCAGTGGGGGCAGTGGGGGCAGTCAGGACTTAGGCAACACCTTAGGTTCAGGATTTTGGCAACACTTCAATTTGTTCAGGATGAAGAAGGCAGACAGGAATGTCCACCCCACACTGCTCAGCATGACCGTGTCCAGCGGCAAATCATAGACATTGTGGTACGTGCGCGCTCGGACTGACCGGCCTCGGTTGCCCATTCCTGATTCCGCATTACCCCGCGGCTTCATGCTCGCGAATGGTGGGCGGATTTGCCTTGAACGACTCGACGCAGCGGCGCACGAGTTCGCGGGGGTCTTCGTCGAAGAAGATGCGCGAGCCCGTGGGCTTTTCTATCACCGGAAGGATGTCGTCAATGTGGTCGGCCACGCCGCCGGTGCCCGTCAGGACGCCGATCAGGCGGCCCTCGTCGTAGGCGATGGCGAACTCGCCGAGTGTGCCGGAACGGCCGCCGACGATGATGACGATGTCGCAACTGCGCACGCCGATGGTCTCGCGGCCCATCAGCCCGGCGCCGGTGTAAATCATCACGTCCGTGTGCGAAATCGGGCTGCCGTAGCGGTTGACATGCTCCTCGAAACTCATCCCCGGGGACACGCCGATGGTAATGCCGCCGCGCTCCTTGCAGCCGATAATGGCCTCGTGCGGCAGGCCGGGGCAGCCTCCGGTGAGGATGGCACAGCCCTCGTCCGCAATCGCCCGCCCCAATTCGCGGCACTTCTCCAGCGCGCCCTCGTTCATCTGGCCTCCCGCCGACCCCATGACACCAACCTTGATCAATCCGCAATACTTCATTGCCTTCCTTTCCCGGGCACGCCAGTCTCCTGATTGGCCTTCCCGGCCATGTCGGCGAGCAGCGCCCGCGCATGGCCAAGACTAATTTCCGATACCGAGCCGTCGAGCAGCCGCGCCACCTCGCGCTCCCGCTCTTTGGCGTCCACGCGGGCCATGCCGGTGACGGCGTGGCCGCACACATCCTGCTTGCTGACGGTGTAGTGCGCCTGCGCGGCGGCGGCAATCTGTGCCAGGTGCGTGATGCATACAACCTGATGCGAGCGCACCAGTTCCGCCATCTTCGCCGCCACGCGCCGCGCCACGGCACCGCCCACGCCCGCGTCAATCTCGTCGAACACCAGCGTGGGAATGCGGTCCGCCCCGGCGAAGACCGATTTCAGCGCGAGCATGATGCGTGAGATTTCGCCGCCCGACGCCACCGTGCGCAGCGGCCGCGGCCGTTCACCCGCATTGGCCGAGAGCATAAACTCGACGCGGTCAACCCCGTGCGCGCAGAGTTCCACCGGTTCAATCTGCGTCTCGAAGTGGGCGCCTTTCATGTCCAGGTCACGCAGCGCCGCCACCACCTGTTTGTCCAGCTTCACCGCGGCGGCTTTGCGCGCGGCGGACAGGCGTCGCGCGACTTCCATCGCCCCGGCCAGGGCCGCGGCACGTTCGCGCCGCAACGCCTCCAGCCGCTCGTCGCGGTTCTCATAGCCCGCCAACTCTTGCGCGGCGCGGTCGCGGTAGGCGAGCACCGCCCCGATGTCGGGGCCGTACTTGCGCTTCAGCGCGCCCATCAACGCGAGCCGCCGGTTAATCTCATCCAGTTCGCCGGGATCGAACTCCATCCGCGAGGTGTGCTGGCGAATTTCGGATGCGACCGAATCTATCGTCTCCCGCGCCTCGGCCAACTGCCGCGCCAAGGCGCCGAATTCGCCGTCAATCTCGGACAGTTCCTGCAAGTCCTTCAGCGCCGCATCCACGCCGTCTATGGCCGCGCCGGACTCATTCTCGTAGAGGCCGCCGTAGACGCGGTTGGCCAGCGTGAACAGCGTTTCGGCGTGGGTGATGCGGCGCTGGCGCGCGCGCAGTTCGTCCTCCTCGCCCGGCTGGAGCCCCGCCGCGTCAATCTCGTCCACCTCGAAGCGCAGGAACTCGGCGCGCCGTGCGCGTTCGCGGTCGTCCGTTTCCAGCGCGGCAATGTCGCGGTCAACCGCGGACAGCCGCGCCACCGCCGCCGCCACCTGCGCCGCCGTCTCCTCCGTTCCGGCAAACGCATCCAGCAGGTCCATCTGGCAGTCAGGGCGCAGCAGCGACTGGTGCTCGTGCTGGCCGTGGAGATCCACCAGTTCGTCCCCGAGCGCGGCCAGCAGCGACACCGGCACGATGCGGTCGCCCGCATAGGCCTTGCCGCGCCCGTCCGCGCCGATGCTGCGCGACACCAGTAGCGCCCCGTCCTCCAGTTCCACCTCGTGCTCGCGCAGCAGTTCCTTCAGCCGCGGTGTGGGCCGCCCCACGCGGAACACCGCCTCCACCCGCGCCGCGGGCGCGCCGTCGCGCACCATGTCGGCCGAGGCGCGCGCGCCCAGCACTAGGCCCAGCGCGCCGATGATGATGGATTTGCCCGCGCCGGTCTCGCCCGTGAGCACGCTGAAGCCCGGCCCGAATTCCACTTCAAGCCGGTCAATCAGGGCGTAGTTCTGAATGCGCAAGGTTTCGAGCATGACTTACAGAATCGTCTCCGTCATTCCCGCGAAAGCGGGAATCCAAGGGGCCCGCGTTGACCTCTGGATTCCCGCTTTCGCGGGAATGACGGAGAAGTGAACAACTGCCGGGGCTTACGGCTCGAAGCGGCGCAGCCAGGCCAGAAACTCCCGGTTTCCGGCCGGCCCCAGCAAGGGAGAGGGTATCACATCAATTTCACGGAATCCCAGTGACCGCGCCAACTCGCAGACTTCCTCCACCACGCGCCCGCGCACCGCCTCGTCGCGCACCACGCCGCCCTTGCCCACCTGTTCACGGCCCGCCTCAAACTGCGGCTTCACCAGCGCAATGCCCGACGGACCGGCGCCCAGCAGCGGCACCACCGACGGCAGCACCAGCCGCAGCGAGATGAACGAACAATCCACCGTGAAGAACGCGGGACGCTCATCCAGCTGCGCCGGCTCCAGGTGGCGGATGTTGCAGCGTTCCAGCACCACCACGCGCGGATCCTGCCGCAGTTTCCAGGCCAGTTGGCCGTAGCCGACATCCACCGCGTAAACCTTCGCCGCGCCGTGCTGCAGGAGGCAGTCCGTGAAACCGCCGGTGGAGGCGCCCACGTCCATCGCCACTTTCCCCTCCACGTCCGGCGCGAAGGCGGCAAAAACCGCCTCCAGTTTGTCGCCGCCCCGGCTGACGAAGCGCGGCGGCTCGCGCAGCACCAATTCCGTGTCCGCGGCAACGCGCGCGCCCGGCTTGTCCAGCGCGGTGCCGTCGGGTGCGCATATCTGCCCCGTTTGGATGAGTCCCTGCGCCTTGGACCGGGTCACGCCAAAGCGGCGCTGCACCAGCATGTCAAGGCGCTCTTTTTCCATCAGGCGGCCCCCTCGCCGGATGTGCGTCCCGCGCGCAGCGTCAGCCACGCGCTAAAGGCCACGTAGTAAACGACGTAGATCCAGGAAAGATTGATGAGCGGCATGTGCCCGTTCGGATAGCGGATTAGCGCCACGGCCAGGCACAGCGCCCATAGCGCGCCCAGCGCGACGTTCAGGGGGCGCCAATGCGGCGTGCGGCTGGGATAGAGGCAGCGCACCGGCGCAAAGGAGGCCACCGCGCAAAGCAGGAGCACGGCGACGTTGAACCACACGGGGTACTTGAGCATGAACAGGTAGAAGACAACAATGTTCCAGTAGGACGGAAACCCGCTGAAGCTGTGGTCCTCCGTCTTTGCATCGCTGCGCGCGAACTGGTAGCCGGACGCGATTAGAATCGCCGCCGCCACGGGATAACAAAGCACGTTTCCCGCCAGCGGCGACATGCACAGGAAGAACGCGGGCACGACCGACCAGGTGAAGTAGTCCACCACGTTGTCCAGCAGCGCGCCGTCCAGTGAGGGGATCACGGATTTAACCCTGAAGAGCCGGGCCAGCGCGCCGTCCACGCCGTCAATGAAGACGGTGACGGCCATCCACCACAGCGATGCCACATGGTCGCCCCGCGTTGCCGCAGTGAGCGCAAAGAGCCCGCATACTGCGCCTGACGCCGTCAGCAGATGCACCGCCCATGCGCAGACCAACTCAAGGCGCGTGGGGCGGAGGCCCTCGCCTGTCGGCCCCTGGGGGCTCGTCACGGACTGACAGCCGGGGGTGGCTGTCTCACATGTCTGGGCCGCTGTCCCACAGTCTTGCGCAGTGTTTTCCATCATCACCTCGCAGGGGCTTCATCGGTCGGGGTTGAGGGGTCAATCCTGCCGCCTTCCGGAGACGGGGCGGGTTGGGATTGCTGCTGCCGGTGCTGCTTCTCCAGCGCCTCACGCTGCGGCTCAATCTCGCGGCGGAACCGTGCCACCGCCTTCAGGTGCTCGGCCTCGGTGTTGCTGAACGTGTGCGTACGGCCGTCCGCATTGGACACAAAGTAGATGTTCTTCATGTCGGCCGGGCGCATCGCCGCGCGGAGGCTGGCCGTGCCGGGATTCGATATCGGCCCCGGCGGCAGGCCGTTCTTGATGTAGGTGTTGTACGGCGAGTCCACTTCCTTGTCCTCATTCAGCAGGCGCTGCCCGTACTTGTTGAGCACAAACTGAAGCGTTGAGTCGAGCTGGAGCGGCATCTTCCTGTCAATGCGGTTGTAGATGACCCGGGCCACCAGCGGGCGCTCGTCGTCCACTTTGGTCTCTTCCTCCACCAGCGAGGCGATGGTGACGATGCGCATTTTGTTCAGTTTCTCCCCGCCGGGCACCTCGGCGGCCAATTTTTTGTACTCCTTTTGAAACTGGTCGGCCATGCGCTCCACGAGCGCGCGCGGCGCCGGCTCCGCGTCGAAAAAATACGTGTTGGGCATGAGGAACCCCTCCAGGGAATCTGCCTCAATGCCGAGCGCCCTAATCAGCGCCGGATCATGCGCCGCCTCGACAAAGCCCTGCGGGTCCTTCACCAGTTCCGCCATCTGGCGGATGGTCAGCCCTTCCGGCAACGTGATGCGGAACTGCGTTCCCAGCACCTGGCGGGACGGCCCCTTGTACAGTTCCCGCAGCAATTCGAGCGCCGAACTGCCCCGGTGCAGCCGGTATGCGCCGCTGCGTATGGGCTGGTTGGTGCCGTCAATCCGCAGCGCGAGGCGGAAGAAAGTCTCGTGCTCTATCAGGCCGTTTTCGACCAGCATCCTGCCCACATCGCCCCCCGTGGCCTTCTGGGGCACGACGATTTCCACCTCCGGACCCGCCACGCCGGGCTGTGTGATGTGGTCGTACACGACAAAGGCCACGATGCCGCCCGCCACGCCGGCCAACAACAGCGCGGCCAGGCCGAAAAGCACGACCGTTGCCAGTACGCGGAAGAAGGTCCAGCGGCGGCGCGGCGTGTCGAAAACGGGCTCGTCCGTCTGCGTCATGGGCGCTGCCCCCGCGCGCGCAGGTCCGAGGCCGCGCGGTCCAGATGCGTTTGGAGAATGTGCGCCGCTGCTACCTTGTCCACCACCTGTTTCCGTTTGTCGCGCCGCATGTTCGCCCCGATCAACATCCGGTTGGCCGCCGCGGTGCTGTACCGCTCGTCCTGCACCACCACCTCCACGGTCACCGCCGCGCGCAGCCGCTCGATGAACGCCAGTGTCTTGTCCGCCTGCGGCCCGTGGCCGCCGGCCTCGTTCAGCGGCACGCCGGCGACAATGCGGACGACCTCCTGCTCATCGGCGATCTTCTTTATCGCCGCAACGGCCGCATCGCGCGTTGCCTCCTTCACCACCGCGTGCGGGCTTGCGATCATCCGCATCGGGTCGCTGAGCGCGACGCCGATGCGCACGTCGCCGATGTCGAGGCCCATGACCCGGCCAAATTCAGTCATGTTTCTTTCCTTCACTGTCCTGTTGAGCCGTACCGTTCGCGCGGCACGGTTCGCTGCGCCAGAGCCTCCACCAGCGCGTCACCTTTTCCACAAATTCTTCCGGGGTGTCCCCGTAGAGGCGCGCCCCAAGACGCCGTGCCTCGGCGGCGGCGGTTTCCGCGGACTGCTTTGCACGGCCCCGGACCGGGTTTAGCGCCTTATCGGCAACCGGACCGGATGGCAGGGCCGCCAAGGCCTTTTCCACGAGGTCCAAGTCATGGATTTGGCCCAGGAGGTCGGTCAGACGGTGCAGTTCCCCCTCCAGCGCATTGCAGACCCCGGGCCATACGTCGCGCAGCATCGCGACTTGATACCGCAAATCCTTTGCCCGCTTGCGCCATTCGTGGGCGGCTTGAACGTCCCCGGTCTTGAGCATGCATTTCATGGCGCGGCGGCCGCGCTTGTACGAGCGGCGCAGTCCCGCCCCAAGGATACGCGCCTCCCGGCCGCGGCCCAGCCCCGGGTCGTGCGGCGTGGTGAGCATCCCGGAAATGAGCAGGGAAGCCTTTTCCACCGCTGCGTCCGCCGAGACCGGCCCGCTCGCCGGTCCCGCGGCTCCCCGTCCTGCCAGTGCCTCCCGGCACGACGTTGCGCTTTCGTAGAAGAGGCTTCCAGCCTCTTTCGTCTTCGGCGCCAAACCGGGTGCGGCCGGAACGCGGCAGGATGCCGCGTCTACGCCGCCAAATTCGGCGGCCAGCGTGTCCAGGCACTCCAACAGGGCCGTTGCGTCGCGCAGCCCGGAGATGCAGCGGGCGGCGTTGCGCAGCGTCACATTCCACCTTCGGAATGCCGCCTTGGGCATGCCCTCCCCGACCAGCCGCAGCAGTGCGCGGGCATATTTCAGGCACTTGCGGCATTCGTGGATGCCCTCGTCCCGCCGCTCCGGCGGCGACTGAAGATGCTCCAGTGCCGCGACCAACTTCATTTCAAGGATGCGCTGCGTCCCGGCGGCGAGTGATTCGTCCTGTTTGAATCTGGGGTCCATTCCCCTATTGTAGCCTGTGGGACCGGGGCGCGTCATGCCCGCCATCTGTGCGGGGGCAACCGTTCCTTCCCGCGCAAAAAGGCTTGGGCCGCCGATCCTCTTTCGAGGACCGGCGGCCCGGTTTGCCTTTGCGGCGCACGCGCGTTCGCGCGCGGCCGGTATTGTTGCTACCTGCGCCGCCGAATGGAGGCGGCACCGCCCAGGGCCGTCATTGCGGCGAGGGCCGCAAGACCCAGTGCGCCGCCCACCGGCACACCGGCACCCTGTGTGATCGTTGCTGGGCCGACCGTGATGGGAAGGTCACCACCCTTGTCCGACACCTCAACCTGGTACGTGCCAACCATGGTGGCGGCGGCGAACGGGTTGAAGTGCAGCGTGCTGGTGCCGGTTCCCGTCAGTGCGGGCGGGGCGTCGGAGATGGCAACCATCGCCTTTGCACCGTCATCCTTGAACCACTGGTAGGTCAGGCCTCCGATGCCGCCGGTGATCTTGAAGCCCCAATCCTTCTTTGCTCCGTCCACGATTTGGACATCCATCAATCCGGGCGGTGTCACCGCCATGTGCTCACCGACGCGAACCGTCGCGCCGGGCGACCTGTTGGCGCCAGTGGCGTCATTGACCACGACGTAGACCTCGTAGGTGCCGGTCGCGAGGGCGGTGGCGGCAAGGCTCAGTTCGAGCGTGTTGCCGGCAACGGCCGCGGCGGCGCCAATCGGGGCGACCGTGGACCCGGTCTTGCTGAACCACTGGTAGGTGGTCGGTGCAATGCCGCCCGCGAAGACCGCGGAAAGCGACAGCGGCGGGGATACCGGTGCGTTCCGGTACAGGTCGCCGCCCGTCGGAGGCGTCGTGAAGCTGACCAGATCGCCCACCATCCCGGTGCGGGTGACCTGGGGTGCCGCGTTGACGCCGTCGGTCACGTTGTAGGTCACCGTGTAGGTGCCGGGGGTCGCCGTTTCCACGGTGCCGCCCACCACGATGCTGGATGTCAGGTCGCCCACGCACGCATCGGTTGCCGTGGCGCCCGGATCCGC
>CALDSM010000227.1 GCA_937923585.1 uncultured bacterium | reverse complement strand
AAGAAGGTGCTCTTCGGCTCCAACTTCCCCATGCTCACCGCCGACGCCTGCCTGGACGGTTTCGACGCGCTCGGACTCGACGAGGAGGCCGCCCGCCTGTTCCTCTGCGACAACACCAAGCGGGTGTTCAAGCTGGATTAGGAACAGATCGAGCGAAATATGGAGTGCGGCGGCAACGACGCCGCTTTGGCTGGAATGAACTATGGATCCGCCCGTCGCAACATGCGCTCAGTCAGCCAAAGCGGCGTCGTTGCCGCCGCACTCCATATCCCTGCCTGCGCTTGCTATTTCTTCTCCGCCGCGCACCTCTGCGTCCCCTGCGCCTCGGCGTTAAGTTCTTACTAGACACAAGACCCTAAACCCTAAACCCTTTTCTTCTCTTCCGCCGCATGCCGCGCCTCCAGCGCCTGGGCAACAGACTCCTTCTTCCGGTAGACCATGCCCTGCATGGACGCGACCAGCGTCCCCGATTCGTCGTGAATGTTGATGTCGTATTCGGCCAGGGGGCCTCCGGCGTGGCGTTCGGTGGCGGTGGCGGTGAGTTTGGCGCCGGGTTGCACCGCCTTGAAGAACGAGATGCCGCAACGGATGGCAACGGCAACCCTGCCCGAGGCGTTGGCCGCGACCGCATGGCAAAAGTCCGCCAACGCAAAGATCGCCGCGCCGTGCGCAATGCCGAGGCCGTTCAGGTGCCGTTCATCAACCGTCATTTCGGCGACGGCATGCCCGGGACCGCAATCCACCACACGCATGCCCATGTTCGCCGCCACCGCGTCGCCGCCGAAATACTCTTGAAGCGTCTCATTCATGGTTTCATTCCTCTTCCGCGAATTTGAGATACCAAATCATCAGGCACAGATAAGCCAGCATGCACAGCACGGGCACAATGATCACGCCCCAGGTCGGATTGTCCACGTGGGCCGGTCCCACGCCGTAGTCCACCGTGAGCGGCCCCGCCTTGTCGTGCGAGAAGAATATGCTGAACGACGAGCCGAGCAGGCCGTGGATGAACCCCAGCGCAACCAGGTTCCGGTTCACATCCTTCATGAACACATAGGTCAGGAAGATGCCCAGCAGGAAGGTCACCGCCACCAACCCGTAGGAGTTGATGTGGATCAGCCCGAAGCAGGAACCGCTCAGCGTGGCCACGAGCAGGCGCTTGCGGTCCTTGGCGAAGAAATGGCCGTAAAGCGCGCCAAAGGGCGCAAAGAACACGGCGAAGTAAAACAGCAGCTTGATGGGAATCTGCTCCGCGCCGAAGTGGAGCAGCAGGGGGAAATAGGCCAGCGGCGCGCCGATAAACATGAATCCCGCCGCAAAGGCCAGCGTGGTCGGCATGCGTTTGCCGGGCGCGCGGGAGTTTGTGGGCGACTTGGACGGGCCGAAGGCCTTGCGCAGGCGCGTGCCGAAGAAGGACGAGAACAGCAACTGCTGCACGAAGCCCCAAAACACGTAACCGAATGCCCCGATGGCGAAAGCCTTGATGGTGAAACCGTCAAAGGCTTTCATGCCGCGCTGGGCCATCGCGCCAAGGATGATCAGTGCCAGCAGCGGCAGCGCGATCTTCATGGCCGTGGCAAAGGCCGACACGAAGTTGTCGTAGCGGATGCCGAACAGGACAATGACCGCGGAGAGGAGACTCAGGAAGGCAAACACGAACAGGATGCCGGGAAAGCCCTTGTCCAGCCCGCGCAGCATTTCGACCTTGTCGAAATTGAAGAACTCCTCCACCTCGGCCCAGTTGCGGTAACCGACCGCGTTGAGCGCAATGAACAGGGCGAGCATGATCGCGCACAGGGAGAACCGCTTGGCCGCGCTGCCGTCGCGCAGTTCCCTCCAGAGCGCCCACGGGTTGCCCAAGCCCCAGGAGGACAACGTGTCGCCATGCCGGAACGGGCTCACAAACAGCAGATAACAGGCGCCGACACCGAGCAGGACGCCGGAGAAGGTCTCCATCGCCTTACTCTTGCCCATGACACCAAAGGAGTACTGGACCAGCCAAAGCACCGCCAGCACAAAGATCATAATGGACAGGCCTTCAACCAGGTTGTAGGCGCGGGATTTCCGCTCATATTCCTGGTCCCCGGCGGTGTTCACCAGCACATCCGTCCGATACGTGGCCGGTTTGCCGTCAGGAACGTCATACCAGCCGTCCTGCGTGCGAACATAGGAAGAGTTGTCTATAGGCGCATTCACAGCATTTTTCTCCGGGGTTAAGGTTCCGCGGGTGTCCCAGTATAGACCAACTGTGGACGGGAAATGTAGGACCAATCGGAAAGACGGCAGGTTTCGGGTGCTATTACTGGGAGTGCGGCATCCCTGCCGGCTCTTCCGTTCTCCCAAGGTGTCCATTGGCACTTTCCGCCAAACCGTCTGCCTCACGGCGGCCCAAAGAGCCGGCAGGAATGCCGGCGCTCCCAGTGGCTGCGAAATAGCGCCACCCCGTCCCGCGTTGCTACAGTAAGAGCAACCGGAGCGATATATGTATCTCATGAATGCCTTGCTGAACATTGCCGACGAAACCTGGAAGGTGGCCGGACAGATGGCCCCCTATCTGCTCTTCGGCTTTCTTGCCGCGGGCGTGCTGAGCGCGTTTGTCTCGCCCAAGTGGCTCGAACGCCATCTGGGCGGCCCGGGATTCCTGCCGGTGTTCAAGAGCGTCATGCTCGGCGTGCCGCTGCCGCTGTGCTCCTGCGGTGTCATTGCGGTGACGGCGTCACTGCGCCAGCACGGCGCGAGCCGCGCCGCCGCCACAGGCTTTCTCATCGCCACGCCCCAGACCGGGGTGGACTCGATTGCGGCCACCTGGGGCATGCTGGGCCCCGTGCTGGGAATCTTCCGGCCTGTCGTGGCGCTGCTGAGCGGGCTCTTCGGCGGGTTGCTGGTGAGCCTTTTCGGCGAGCCGGAAACGGTCACAGACACCAGGGCTGCCAAAGCCGGCGCCTGCGCCGTGGGGGACGGTTGCGGCATGGAAGACGAGCCCGGCGAAGGGTTCTGGGCGCGGGTGCGCCATGTGTTCCACTACGGATTTGTGACACTCCCCGGCGACATTGCCCGGCCGCTGGTCATCGGCATGATTGCGGCCGGCCTGATCAGCGCACTGGTGCCGACCGATGCGCTGGCCCCCTACATCGGCGGCGGCATCTTCGCCATGCTGGTCATGATCGCCATCGGCATTCCGCTGTACGTTTGCGCCACGGCCAGCATTCCGCTCGCGGTGGGCTTCGTCCACATGGGCGCCTCGCCGGGCGCGGCCCTCGCCTTTCTCATCGCCGGACCCGCCACCAACGCCGCCACCATCGCCACGGTCTGGAACACCATGGGCCGGCGGACCACAACGCTCTACGTGTTTTCGGTGGCCCTTTCCGCGCTGGTGGCCGGACTCTCCTACGACGCGCTGGTATCGCTGCTCGGCCATTCCGGATTCTCAACGGCTTCGCACGCGCACCATGAACATGAGATGGAAGGCGCCAACGGAGTTTTCACGATGTTGCTGTTGGCTGTGGTGGTCTACAGTGTGCTGGAACAGAGAATCCTAAGACTGCTGCGTGCGCCGCGCCCGGTTCCGCAATCGCCCGTCTCCACACCGCAGATCGTGCTCAGCGTGAAGGGCATGACCTGTTCGCACTGTGCCGCAAGCGTCCGCAGGGAACTGGAGCAAATCGCGGGCGCGGGCAACGTGGAGGTGGACCTCGCGAACGGCAGGGCCGTCGTCACCGGCACCGGTCTGGATGCGGAGGCGTTGCGGAAGGCGGCGGCCGGATTGGGGTATGATGTGTGTATCCTGGCCTGAAGCGCCCTTCGTCATTGCGCAAGCAGGCCGCGTTCATTGAAACCCGTTTCACAGGTCGCACATGTCCCACAGGTCCCATCCCCTCGACACCATACGTCTGGCCGTGCTTTGCACGACCATAATGACTTCCTCCGTGGCGTGGTCGTTTCATATGGTTTCCTTCCTGCACGCCAAGGAGGCCGTGCTGTGCGCCGCACTGCTGGTGCAGGGCGTCCTTTACGCACTGCGCCGTCCTCACGTGCATGCCATGGCCCCGCCGCTGGCGCTGGTGTTCCTGGGACTGTGGCTTGTCTGCGTCACCGCGCTGACGCGGCAGCACTCGCCCCTGACCTTTGCCGGCACGCAACGCTTCTTTCTGATAGTCCTGTCCGTTCTTGTGGTCTCTGACCTCGTGCCGCGCCACGGCCGCGTCCTCTGCGCCTCGCTGGTCTTCTCGGGCGCAACAGTGGCCCTGCTGGCCTGCCTGCAATACATGGGCTGGGTTCCCTTTCTCTTTCCCAAGTTCTCCGGATACGACCAGGCCGCCTATTCGGTCTTCGGCAACCAGGACCTGCTCGGCAGTTATCTGGCAATCACCCTGTCCCTGGGCGCGGCCATGGCATGTAGGACAGCCGCCCCCGGCTGTCAGCCTGCCGCCCCCGGCTGTCATGCAGCAACAGATGCTCGGGAACGACAGGCGGGGGCGCCTGTCCTACATTTGCCGGCCCGCCTCGTCTGGCCGGTTCTTTGTTGTCTGCCTGTCATTGCCACAGGCCTGTACATCTCCATTTCGCGCACGGCATGGCTCGCCGCGGCGGCGGGCATTGCCGTGGCCGTTCCCTGGCGCACCGCTTGGACGCACTTCCAGACCGGTCTGAAGCGGCGCACGGTTATCGTCGTAACCGTTGTCGCGCTGGCCTGCATGGTACCCGCCGTATGGCTCGCGCCCGCGTTGGGCGAGCGTGTGACCCGCACCTTCAGCAACGCCGATGTGGGTTTCCGTGTGCGTCTGTGGATGTGGGCGGGCGCCGTCGAAATGGTCAAGGAGAATCCCCTCACCGGTGTCGGCTTCTGCAACTACGCGCTGCAGAGTCCCTATTACCTGGGCAGGGTGCTGTGGGCGCCGGGTGGACAGCGGTTCTACCGAAACGAACTCCACGCCGACACGGCGCACAGCGAGCCGCTCCAGTTCGCGGCGGAAAACGGCATCATCGGAATCGCCCTCCTGGCGGGAGTGTTCCTGCTGGCCGGTTCACGCCCCCGGAAGGGAAGCCTTCCCCTGTTGCCTGTCTGCCGCCCGCTCCCAGAGGCCTGGGGGGCGCTCGCCGCGCTGGGCGTTGCCGCGCTGTTCAACGCCACACTGCACAGCGCCCCGCACGCGCTGGCGGGACTGCTGCTCCTTTGCGGCCGTCCCGGTTCCTGCCGGCCTTATCGCCTCGGGCGCGCGGCGTCGTGGGCCGTGCCTGCGGCATGCCTGCTCTTCCTCTGGCCGCACGTGCAGAACACACTCATCCCAAGCTGCTTGCTGCGCGTGGCCGAAACGGCCCATGTAAAACGTCAGCCTGACGCGGTGGCGCTCTACCGAAGGGCCATCGCCTGGGGCGGGTTCAGCACACAGGCGCACGAGGACTGCGCCATTCTGCTTTCGGACCAGAAGCGCTATGGGGAGGCGTTGCACGAACTCGACCTGGCCAACCCGGGGCTGGACACGGGCAGGGTGCACCTGCTGCGCGCCGGCTGCGCGCAGGCGTTGGACAGGAAGGTTCTCGCTTTCAAGGCGGCGAGCCAGTGCCTCTACCGCTGGCCGGAGAACGCGCAGGCCTGGGACATCCTCATGAAGACCTGCCCCCCGGACGAACTGGACGCATGGAAACAGCGCTGGGCACGCTGGATGGGAAAAGCGAAGAGCGGGAACTGACACGCCTTTCGGCAGTTTGAAAGGCGTGTCTGTACCCGCTTTTCGCGGCTCGCTGTGCTAGTTCAGGAACTCCGGCTGCAGCAGCCCCTCTAAAATGATCTGTACGCCGTCGCCCGCTTGCCCCGAAACGGCCACGGTGTACTTCTTGCCGGGAATCACCGAAAACACCAGATTGTAGGTGCGTCCCTGG